>DATFEC010000131.1:0-8434 GCA_035251655.1 Candidatus Limnocylindria bacterium
GCGCCGGCCATGAGCCGGGATCGGGACATCAGGTACACCGTACCGTGACCCGCCGGCGTGCGCGAATGGCGGCCCTTCTCACCCCCTGGGGGACGGAGACGCGAGGTTCGGTTGGGGCTCGGTTGTGCGGGTCAGGCGGACGCCGCCAGGGTGTCGAGCCCGAACGCCGTCTCGAGAGCGGCCATCGGACGGAAACCGACCGCGGCCCGAGGCGGCTGTCCCTTCTGGAAGTAGGCGACCGTCGGGATGCTCATGATCCCGAAGTGCGCCGCCGTATGCGGGTTGGCATCGACGTCCAGCTTGTAGACGTCGAGCTGGCCGGCGTACTTCTCCGCGATCTTGTCGATCTCAGGGGCCACGAGGCGACACGGGCCACACCACGCGGCCCAGAAGTCGACGATGACGGGTCGCTCGGCGTTGGTCACCAGCTGCTCGAAGGTGCTGTCGGTGACCTCGGGGACGTTGGAGGACATGGCTGGGTGGGTTCCTTTCGTGGATACGAGACGGGCGCCTCAGCCCGCGACCCGGTCGCCGGCGACGCGCTGAAGGGCGCCGACGAGGTCCAGGACGCTGCGGTCGGCAATGCGGTACAGGACGGTGCTGCCCTGACGGCGGCTGGTGACGATCCCGGCCGCGCGCAGGACCGAGAGGTGCTGGCTCATGTTCGGGACCTGGCACCCGACGCAGCGGGACAGGTCACCGACCGATCGCTCGCCGCCGTCGGCGAGGTTTTCGAGGACGAACAGCCGCTTCGGGTCCGCCAACGCACGCGCGACGACCGCGGAGCGGTCGCGCTGGGCCTCGGTCGGGGATGCGGCAACTGCCATCACGTGCTCAACCATATCAGTTCTTGCGCAAGCGCGCAAGTTCTGAGCACGATGGATTGCGACGGGCTAGATGTCACGAACCACGCTCACCCTGCAGCCATGACTGTTCACCTGATCTGCCCCTGGTGCGCCGACGAGGTCGCGTTCGAGGTCGAGCCCAACTCCGACGAGCTGCTGTGCAGCGCCTGCGGGACGAGCTTCGACTTCGCGCCCGACCCGGCAGTGACCTACGCCCTGCTGTACGAGGCGGCCTGAGCTCCTCCAGGCCCGAGGCACCCCGCCTGCGACGCTACGCTCGTGGCGCCTCGGTGATCTCGATCCGCTCGATACGGTCGCCCGGATTCGGGTCGCGCGATGGGTCGCGCTCGCGGATGGCACGGACGACCTCCATCCCGTCGGTAACGCGGCCGAAGACCGTGTGTTTGCCGTCGAGATGGGGCGTTGGCCCGAACGTGATGAAGAACTGGCTTCCGTTCGTGTTCGGCCCGGCGTTGGCCATGGACAGCATCCCGGCCGCGTCATGGCGGCGCCCCGTGCTGAACTCGTCGCGGAACTGGTAGCCCGGCCCTCCCCGACCGGTCCCTTCTGGATCACCGCCCTGGGCCATGAAGCCGGGAATGACCCGGTGGAAGGTCGTGCCGTCGTAGAAGCCGGCTCGGGCCAGGTTGACGAAGTTCTCCACGGTGAGTGGGGCATCGGCCGCAAACAGCTCGACGTCAAACGGCCCTCGCTCGGTCGTGAAACGCGCGGTGTATGACTTGGACAGATCGAGATCGCCGGACGGCGGTTGGTTGGCCATGGGGTTCGTCCTCTTCACGGGCGGGTGCCCGCGGATGCTACTCGACGACCAGCCCCGGGTGACTTTCGATGGGAGACCGAAATCCACGGCAGAATGGGCTGATGGCCCACTCACCCCACGCCGCGCCGCCCACCTGGAAGGTGGCGGGCGCGCTGGGCATCGTCTACGTCGTCTGGGGCTCGACCTACCTCGGCATCGCGATCATGGTCCAGACCCTCCCGCCGCTCGTGGCCGCTGGTGTCCGATACTCCGTCGCCGGCCTCATCCTGCTCGCCGTCCTCATCGGGTGGCACCGCTTCCGCCGGCAGCGACTGGAGCGCCCGAGCCTCCTCCATTGGCGTTCGGCGGTCATCGTCGGTGCCCTGCTCCTCCTTGGTGGCAACGGAGGGGTGGTGCTCGGCGAGACGCTCATCCCGTCCGGCATCGCGGCGCTGATCATCGCCACCTCGCCGATCTGGATGGTCATCTTCGAGGCGGTCGTTGTCCGCGAGCGTCCGAGCCGGTTGTCGGTTGCCGGGCTGGTGGCCGGAACCATCGGCGTGGCCATCCTGGTCGTCCCGTTGGAAGGCACCGAGCCAATCAACGCGCTGGGTATCGCTCTGGTGGCCGGCTCCGCTATCTCGTGGTCGATCGGATCGGTCTACTCGCGGCGCGCCCCGTCGCCCAGATCGCCATTCCAGGAAGCGGGCCTCCAGATGCTCGCGGGCGGCGCGATCATGCTGGGAGTGGGCATCCTGCGCGGGGAGCTGGCCGCCGTAGATCCGAGCACGTTCTCGAGCGCATCGGTCCTGGCCGTGCTGTATCTGATCATTTTCGGGTCGCTCATCGCATTCACCGCCTACATCTGGCTCCTGAACCACATCGCGATCGGAGTCGTGTCGTCCTCGGCCTACGTGAATCCGATCGTGGCCGTGGCGCTCGGCGTCGTGATCCTCGACGAGGCGCTGACCCCGCGGACCGTGCTGGCCGCGGTGATCATCATCGGGGCGGTCATCGCCCTGGTCAGCGGTCGGCCCCGCGCCGCGAACGAGCCCGAGCCGACGGTCAAGCCTGAAACGACACCGGAGACCGAGCTGGCCTGATCCAGCTGCCCGGATGACGCGGTTTGAGCACGAATGGAGACAGGGGTAGGGTAGGGCCTCGCCCGTCCGAAAACGGAGGTACGACCATGCGCCCACGCAAATCCCCCGTCGTCTCTCTGCTGGTGACGGTAGCCCTAGCGTTAAGCCTGCTCATCGCCGCTCCGGCGCAAGCTGCCGGACAGGGCGCGCAGGTGTTCGTCATCCCCCTCAGCGGAGCCGAGGAAGTTCCGGCGCGCGATACGCCGGCGTCGGGACTGGCCATCTTCGTCCTGAGCCGTGACGAGGACAGCCTGAGGTTCACGTTGCTGGCGTTCAACATCGAGAACGTCGTGTTCTCGCACATCCACACCGCGCCGGAGGGGGTGAACGGCCCCGTTGTCGCGTTCCTGCTCCACGACCAGCCCGCGGGCGGCGGGCCGCACACCGGCGTCCTGTCCACGGGGCTCATCACCGAAGATGATCTCGTTGGTCCCTTCGCCGGGATGGACTTCTCGGTCCTGGTGGATGCGATCACCAGCGAGAACGCCTACGTCAACGTCCACACCAATGACGGCGTCGCGCCGACCAACACCGGCCCCGGAGACTTCCCCGGCGGCGAGCTGCGCGGCCAGTTCGACTGACACCACAGGCGCGCTGACCTGACCGATGGGCCCCGGCAGCGGCCGGGGCCCATCTCTGCCCGGCATGCGGGCCACGCGACTATCATCGGTCCCCCCATGAGCACCGATCGGGTGATCAACGCCCTCCAGTTCGGGTCCGGCACCTCCACCGGCCACCAGGACGGCGTGCGATGGATCGACTACCAGAACATCAGCTGGAACCCGGTCTTCTGCAAGCGCTGCGACATCTGCGTCGACATCTGCCCCAAAGGCACGCTCGTCCTTCGTGACGACGCGATCCTCGAGGAGGAGAACTGCATCCTCTGCGGGCTTTGTGAACGGTACTGCCCGGACCTGGCGATCGAGATGATCCCTTCGGCGCTGGCCGCCCACGCGGCCAAAGGCGACGACGACGGCGAGGTCGCCGCGGACAGTGCGGACACGGCGGCCGGACCGGCGGGCGAGGGCTAGACCATGCGCCGCCTGGTACAGGGAAACGAGGCGGTGTTCCGGGGGGCAATTGCCGCCGGCGCGTCGTACTACGCCGGCTATCCGATCAGCCCCTCGACCGAGATCCTGAACGTCGCGTCCGGTTGGGCGGCCGAGCACCCAGAATTCGGCTTCCTCCAGGCGGAGGACGAGATCGCGAGCGCGAACGCGGTCATTGGCGCCTCGCTTGCCGGCGCGAAGGCCTTCACCGCGACCAGTGGACCGGGATTCAGCCTGATGCAGGAGGCCATCGGCTACGCCCAGAAGGTCGGCGTGCCAAGCGTGTTCGTCGACGTCCAACGGGTGGGGCCGGCGACCGGGATGCCGACCATGCCCGGCCAGGGCGATATCGCGCAGGTGCGGTACGGGAGCAGCGGCGACTACACCCCGATCGCGTTCTACCCGAACTCGGTGCCGGAGGCGTTCAATTTGGCGGTGGCCGCATTCAACGCCGCGGAGGAGTCACGCTCGCCGGTCATCCTCCTCTCGGACACGTTCGTCGCCCACCTCAACGAGGTCGTTGACCTGGACGAGCTGGAGGCGGCGGTGACGGTCGCCCCGCGCGACCTCGCTCCGCTCGCCAGCGACGGAGCCGCCGACCCGCGCTTCTTCGCGGGGGTCCTGATGTACGAGCACGGCCCGAACGCGGGGGAGCCGGCCACCGCCGATGCGGACGAATACCTGCGCCAGTTCTACGCGGCAAAGCACCGCCACCAGGAGGTCGCGGACCGATACCCCCTGTACGAGCACGGCTGGAACACGGACGCGAGCACGCTGATCATCGGCTATGGGATCGTGTCCCGGGTCGCCGCGCCGCTGGCTCCGGACTACGCTCTGTTCCGGCCCATTCGCATCCACCCCATGCTGACGGATGAGCTGCGAGCCATCGCCGACCGCTACGAAACGATCGTGGCGTTGGAGGCCAACGACGGCCAGTACGCCGACATGGCGGAGCTCGCCCTGCGCCGCGAGGTCAAGCGCGTGCCGCTCCTCGGCGGCCGGATCAGCCTCGAGGCCGTGAATGCTGGGCTGGCTCGGGTGCTCGGCGACGGCCCGGATGAGCCACCCATTCCGCCGGCGCCCGCCGAGCGGGCCGACCGTGCCCCGTTGGGCATCGGTTAGGCGCGCGGAGCACCGCTGACATGCCCGAGGCCGCCTTCGCCGAGCTCGATTTCAAGTCGAAGCTGAAGATGGACCTGTTCCCCACCATCTGGTGCCCGGGCTGCGGGATCGGCACGATCATGATCGAGCTCGCCATGGTCCTCGACGAGCTGGGCCTCGACCAGGCGAACACGGTGATCGTGACCGGCATCGGCTGCACCGGGCGGATGGGCAGCTACATGAAGTACGACGCGGTGTACACCCTCCACGGCCGCACGTTGCCCGTGGCGGAGGCGATCAAGACCGTGCGGCCGGAGCTCAACGTGATCGTCGTGGCGGGGGACGGAGACACAGCCTCGATCGGCGGCAACCATCTGATCCACGCGATCCGGCGCAATGCGCGGGTCACGGTCCTGTGCAACAACAACGAGATCTACGGCCTGACCGGCGGCCAGACCGGGCCGACCACGCCAAGCGGAACGAAGACCCTGTCCTCGCCGGGCGGCAACCCGAACACCCCAATCAACCTCCAGGGCATCGTTCGCAGCTCTCCGCACGCGCTGTACGCGCGGACGACGGTCTACCACCAGCCACAGATGCGAACCGCGATCCGGGAGGCGATCCAGCATGACGGCTTCGCCTTCGTGGACATCACGTCCCAGTGCATCGAGAACAACGGCCGGCGGATCGGCTTTGCGAACGCGAACGAGATGCTGACCTTCTACCGGAAGACCTACAAGCGCGCGCCCAAGGGCGCGGACCGATTGGGCCCGTTCGAGCTGGGGATCCTCTACCCGGAGGACCACGCCGACCGAACGAACGGCCAGGCGGATGGTTCATCCCAGACCGATGGCGACGCGTCCGCGGGCGAGGCTCCGGCTGCCGGTGCCGCGGCCGCGGTTGCCGTGCCGACGACCGAGGCTCCGGTGCCCGCCCGCTCATCGGTCAGTGATGACGAGAAGGCGCGCAAACGGGCCGAGTCGCAGAAGAAGCTGGCTCTCATGCAGCGGCTCGACCCGGAAGTGAAGCTCCAGGTCGCCAAGGGCGAAATCACCCTCGCTGACGCCCTGCGCGCGGCCGGGATCGACCCGGCCGAGCTCGAGGCGTAGGGACCGGAAGGGACGGCATGGCGACCCGGATCGCGCTCGACGGGGTTGGCGGACAGGGCGTGAGGCTCATCGCGGCCATCCTTGGCAGCCTGCTGGCGCGGATGGGCAAACAGGTCACCGTGCTGCTCGACTACGACTCCTCGGTCCGCGGCTCGATGTCCGACGCGTTCGTCATCTTCGACGACGCCCCGATCGACAACCCGGTGGTCGAGGAGGCTGACATCCTCCTCCGCCTCGCGGACCGGGGCCATCTCCGGATCAGCGGCCGCAAGGTCGTGACCGACCTCGGGCTCGGGCTGGAGGGCGAGGAGCAGATCCCATTCGCCTCGCTCGGCTCGCAGCACTTCGGCAAGGAGCTGTTCGGGAACATGATCGCCCTCGGCCGGCTGCTCAGCCTGGCGGGAATCGAGTACGACGAGGCGGCCATCCGTGACTCGTTGCCGCGCCGATACCAGGACGAGAACGTCGCGGCCATCCGGTTCGGGTACGAGCTGACCGAAGACGAGATCGCCGAGCTTGCGGCCGCCGCTCCGCCCTCACGGTTCGAGATGAACGACGCCGCCACCGCTCCGCTCCACAAGCGGACGGGCATCCACTCCGGCGAGTCCCCCGATGACATGGTCGCCGAGACCGGCTGAGAAGGACCGGGGTCGGGTGCCATCGTGACGGCGGCTCGCGACCTCCCGAGCGGGACGGTAACGTTCATGTTCACGGACATCGAGGGATCCACGAGGCTCCTGCACGAGCTGGGCGCCGGGCCGTATTCAGAAGCGGTCGCCCACCATCGCCAGGCGATCCGATCGGCAATCGCCGAGCACGGCGGGGTCGAGGTCGACACCCAGGGGGATGCGTTCTTCGTTGCGTTCCCGACCCCTGAGGGCGCGGTGGCCGCGGCTGTCGCGGTCAGCGAGGCTCTGCGCGAGGGGCCGATCAAGGTTCGCGTTGGCATCCACACGGGCGCTCCGCTCCTCGCCGGGGAGGGCTATGTCGGGCCGGACGTCAACCTGGGTGCGCGGATCGCGGCTGCCGGACATGGCGGCCAGGTGCTCCTGTCGCACGAGACACGCGCACGCGTGGACGTGGACGCCATCGATCTTGGCGAGCATCGGCTCAAGGACTTCGCCGACCCCGTCGCGATCTTTCAGCTCGGGGCCGAGCATTTCGCGCCTCTCAAGACGATCAGCAACACGAACCTTCCGCGGCCGGCCAGCTCGTTCATCGGTCGAGACGCGGAGGTCGAGGAGGTCGTGGCGCAGCTGCGCGACGGAGTTCGCCTCCTGACCCTCACCGGGCCGGGTGGCTCGGGCAAGACACGACTCGCCATCGAAGCGGCGGCGGATCTCATCCCGGACTTCAGGGCAGGCGTCTTCTGGGTCGGTCTCGCTCCGGTTCGCGACCCCGCGCTCGTCAGCCAGGGCATCGCCACGACGCTTGGAGCCAAGGACGGGCTCGCGGAGCACATCGGGGAGCGGGAGATGCTCCTGCTGGTCGACAACCTCGAGCAGGTGATCGAAGCCGCTCCCCAGCTGGCCGACCTGGTGGAGGCCTGCCCCAGGCTCCGGCTGCTGGTCACGAGCCGGGAGCGGCTGCGGGTGCGCGGAGAGGTCGAGTACCCCGTCCTACCGCTCGCCGAGCGGGAGGCCATCGAGCTGTTCCGTGCCCGATCGCGCCTCGGCCCGGATCCGGCCATCGCCGAGCTGTGCCGCCGCCTCGACCACCTGCCCCTGGCCGTGGAGCTCGCGGCGGCGCGGACGGCCGTGCTCACCCCGACTCAGATCCTCGAGCGTCTGGGCCAGCGCCTCGATCTCCTGAAAGGCGGTCGCGACGCCGATGCCCGCCAGCGCACGCTTCGATCGACGATTGTCTGGTCGTACGAGCTCCTGACCGCCGAGGAACAGCGCCTGTTCGCGCGATTGTCCGTGTTCGCCGGCGGTTGCACGCTCGATTCGGCGGCAACGGTCGTGGACGCCGAGCTCGATGCGCTTCAGTCCCTGGTCGACAAGAGCCTTGTCCGTCGCACCGAAGGCCGGTTCTGGATGCTCGAGACCATCCGGGAGTTCGCGGGAGAGCGGCTCGAGGCGTCAGGGGAAGCCGAGGAGATTCGCCGCCGGCACCTCGACCACTTCTTCCGCCTCGCCGAAGAGGCCGAGGCGAGCCTGAACGCCACGGGGGTCGGGAACGAACTGGTTGACTGGCTGGAGCTGGAGCTCGACAACTTCAGGGCCGCACTCGACGTCGCTGAAGGCACCGATAGTCAGCGCGCCCTACGACTCGCCGGAGCCTTGACCGAGCTGTGGGACCGGCGCGGCCATCACGCCGAAGGGCTGGCTCGCCTCGAACGGCTGGTCCGGGTGGATGATCGCCCGACGGGCGCTTACGCCTGGGCCTTGAACGGGGTGTCCCAGCTGGCCTCGAGGACCGGGGACCT
>DATFEC010000296.1:0-4032 GCA_035251655.1 Candidatus Limnocylindria bacterium
ATGGAGATCGTGGGCGAGGTCTTCGCCTGGCTGACCGACCCGGCGAACTGGACCGGGGCCGACGGGATCCCGACCCGGATGCAGGAGCACGTCGTGTTGTCCGTCGTCTCGCTCCTGATCGGCCTGGCCATCGCCCTCCCCTTGGGGCTCGCCATCGGCCACACCGGGCGCGGTGCCGGCGCGGTCGTGGCGATCGCGAACGTCGGCCGGGCCGTTCCCTCGGTCGGGATCCTGGGCATTGCCTTCACCCTGACGCTTCCCCTGGTGGCGGCCCTCGACCTGCGGAACATCGGGACCCCCGCCGCGCTCATCGCGCTCATCGCGCTCGCGATCCCGCCCATCGTGGTCAACGCCTACACCGGGATCCGCGACGTGGACGCCGACACGGTCGAAGCTGCCCGCGGCATGGGCATGAAGGAGCGCCAGGTCCTCCGCCGCGTGGAGTGGCCGCTCGCCCTCCCCGTGGTCCTCGCCGGCGTCCGAACCGCATCGGTCCAGGTCATCGCCACCGCCACCCTCGGCGCCATCCTCTCGACCGGCGGTCTCGGCCGCTACATCGTTGACGGATTCGCCCGGCAGGACTATCCGATGATGGTCGGCGGCGCACTGCTGGTCATGATCCTGACCCTGACCAGTGAAGGGCTGTTTGCCATCGGCCAGCGGCGTGCGGTATCGCCGGGCCTCCAGGCGGGGCAGGCGCACCACCTCCCCGAACCGGCGCCGGGGTTCGGGCTCTAACCAGCGTACCGGTTACGCTGGTAACTGCTAGACTCGTCCGGACGAGTCGCTCTCGCGGCTCCCAACCAGAGGAGGACCCAATGCGGAAGCTCCGCATGCTCGCTGCCGGGGCGGCTCTGGCACTGCTGGTCAGTGCCTGTCAGCCGGGTGGCAGCGATAGCCCAAGCCCGTCATCTCCGAGTTCCGGCGAACCCTCGACCCAAGCCGAGCTCCCGACCGTGATCATCGGTTCCGCCAACTTCGACGAGGCGGCGGTGGTGGCCGAGATCTATGCCCAGGCTCTCGAGGCCGCCGGATTCACCGTCGACCGCAACCTGTACACCGGGCCGCGCGAGACCACGCTGCCGGCGCTCGAAACCGGCGAGTTGAACCTCATGCCCGAATACATCGGCAACCTGCTGAGCGTCGGGCTCGGAGGAGAGGCTTCGAGCGATGCCGACGAGACGTTCGCCGCGCTGCTGGAGGCGCTCGGGGACGTCGGCTTGACGGCGTTCGACTATTCCCCGGGGGCCGACCAGGACGCCTTCGCGGTGACCTCGGAGACCGCCGAGAGCCTCGACCTCGCGAGCTTGACGGACGCGGCCGCCATCGCCGGGGAACTGACCTGGGGCTTGCCGCCTGAGTGCGAGACCCGTCAGACGTGCGGCATTGGACTGAACGAGCTGTACGGAATCGACCTTGCCAGCATCCCGGTCGAAACGATCGACCCCTGCGTTCCGGCTACGGCCGAGGCCCTGAATGCAGGCGCCATCCACGTCGGACTGCTGTGCTCGACCCAGCCGGAGATCATCACCCATAACCTCGTCGTCCTCGAGGACCCGGAGGGGCTCCACCTGGTGAACAACATGGCACCGGTCCTCACCCAGGACCTCGCCGATGCCGGTGGAGACCTCCTGGAGTCCACGCTGAATGCCATCTCGGCGGAGCTGACGACTGAGGACCTCACGAACCTGTACTACGCGGTCGCGGTGGAGGCCGAGGACCTGGCTGACGTGGCCCAGACGTGGCTGGAGGACCACGGCCTGCTGTAAGGCGGTCGTTCGGGGTTCCAGACCGATGGTGGCCGGCCGCGAGGCCGGCCACCGTATTCTTCGGCTGATGAGACGGGCACCATGACCGAGCACCTCGACCTCGCCGACTGGCGTCGGCGAGTTGCCGCGATGTATGCCGAGCTCCGCGCCGACCCTGATCCGGGAGCCGAACGGCTAAGAAACTTCCGCGCGGAGCGAGATCGGTTGTTCGCGAATCATCCCCAGTCCCCCATCGCGCCGGCGGAGCGGCCCGGCTTCCGTGGCCTGTCGTACTGGCCGCACGATGCCGCGTGGCGGTTGACCGGCCGCCTCGAACCCGATCCTACGGCCCCGGCGACGGACATCCCGGTCTCGACCGGAGACCCGTTCGCCTTCACCCGCATCGGCTGGGTGACCGGGGGTGCTCCGGGCGGTGCCATACGACTGGCCGTCTATTGGCTGGCGGGCTACGGCGGCGGGATCTTCATCCCGTTCCGCGACGCCACGAGTGGGACGGAAACCTATGCCGGCGGGCGGTACCTGTGGGATTCGATCAAGGGCGCGGATCTCGGCTCGGACGGCGATGCCCTCGTCGTCGACTTCAACTACGCCTACCACCCCTCCTGCGCCTACGACCCGCACTGGAGCTGCCCCCTCGCGCCACGGGACAGCTGGCTCAACCTCCCGGTGCGTGCCGGGGAGCGGCTGCCGGAGTCGACGCCATGACCGGCGCCCCCGACAACCTGCCCGCCTTCGGCACGCCGGGCCTGTGCCTGAAATGCGGTCGCCCCATCGACCTCGAGCAGACGATGTGCGAGGTCTGCAACCGGGCGGGCATGACCTCCCCGTCCGCAACCCAGATGCACGGCACGGTGGCGGTCGCCATCATTGGGGCCGTGGTCGGGATGGGCATCGTGGCCGGGGTTCTGGTCGGCGGAGCCGGCCCGTATGCAGGCGAAATCGTCGCGGTCGCCCCGGTGGCCGAGGCCGCCGTGGTCGTGACCGTGGAAGTCTCGAACGAGGGCACGCGGGAGGGGCGCGCCCGGTGCGAGCTCACCGCCGTTGACGCGCTGGGCACCCCCGTCGCCCGTACGGTCGCCCTCTCGCCAGCCGTGCCACCCGGCGAGTCGGTCCCGTTCGATGCCCAGATCCCGGGCCTGACCGCCGACCCGTCGCGTGTCGAGGTGCGCTGCCAATGAACGCCCGCTGCGGCGTGGGTCTTGCGCTGGCCGCCGCGCTGGCCGTTGGCCTGCTGGCCGTCGATCCGGTGCTGGCGGGCGCCCCATTCCCCGACCCGGTCTTCGACCAGGCCGTCTACGACGAGGCGGAGATTCTTGACCCGGCGACCGAGGCGGCGCTCGAGGCGCGCATCGACGCGCTCGAGGTGCGCAGCGGGGCCGAGGTGGTCATCTACCTCCAGGTCGACCCGTTCCAGGACTTCGACTCGAACCTCGCCGCGGCCGAGAGCCTGATGAACCAATGGGGCATCGGCCGGCAAGGCTTCGACGACGGGTTCGTCATCCTCGTCAGCTTCCAGGACGACCGAGTGCACGGCGTGCTCAGCACGTATGCGGGCAGTGGGTTCAAGGCTGCCTACCTGTCGGGGGACGAGCAGACCGAGCTGCGCGACGCGGTGATGGTCCCCTTCTTCCAGTCGGAGCGGGTCGGCGACGGGCTGCTCGCCGCGATGGAGGTCATCGAGGACGAGGTCACTGCGGACGCCACCGCCAGCCTGGACACGTACCGCATGGTCAACGCGGTGGTCGGTATCCCGGGGGCTGCGCTCGTGCTGCTCGCCACGGCCGGGACGGCGGTCTTCCAATGGCGCCGGCACGGCGACGACCCGGACCTGGTCGACTCCCCATCGGTGCTGATGGCCGGGCCACCGGCAGACATGACCCCGCCGCTCGCCACCGTCCTGCGCGAGGGGCGGGCGACCGGCAATGCCCTCCGGACGATGCTCGTCCAGCTGGCGGGCATGGGTCTCATCCGGTTCCGCAACATTGACCGCGCGGGCAAGGTCAAACGTGACGACGCGCCGGACCCGGAGACCGATCCGGCCATCGACCTGCCCGACCCGCCCCTCGACCAGGCCGCGCCCGAGGGTCCGCTGGCATCGGCCTACCGCGAGCTCGTCGGGCGTGGCGGCTCGAGCCGGACCCTGAGCCGCGAATCGCTGTGGGGCGTGAACGAGGGACTCGACCCGCTCAAGCGAGAGCTCGAGCGCGAGGTCGTCCGCCTCGGCTGGCTGGAACGCCTGCCGACCCCGGTGATCGTGAAATGG
>DATFEC010000149.1:0-7365 GCA_035251655.1 Candidatus Limnocylindria bacterium
TAGCCGGGGATCGGCTTCCCGAACTCGACTTCCACGAGCTTGTCGTGGGCGAGGTGCGCGTTGGAGCGAATGACCGGGACCGCCATGGGCGTGCCGAGTGTACGCACTAGACTGGCCGGACCGATGGGCAGCCTCGCCACCTACCGGCGCGTCTTCGCCAACCCGGCTCTTGCCCGCCTGTTCGTCGGGGAGTTCGTGTCGTCCATCGGCGACTGGCTGTACCTCGTCGCGCTGCTGGTGGTCGTCTACCGATCCGGCGCGTCGCCGCTCGTGCTGGGGGTCGTCGGGGCCGCCCGGATCGTGCCCTACATCCTGCTCTCGGTCCCGGCCGGGATCGCCGCCGATCGGTATGACCGGCGAATGATCCTGATCGTGACCGACGTCGCCCGGGGCGTGATCATGCTTGCCCTCACCGCCCTGACCCTGCTCGGCGGAGACATCCTGCTCATCGTCGCCCTCAGCCTGCTGGCGGCCTGTTTTTCTGCCTTCTTCTCGCCGGCCATCGGCTCGCTCATTCCCACCCTCGTGACCGATGAGCGCGAGCTCGGCCCGGCCAACGCGGCGTGGTCGAGCCTCGATAACCTCGCATTCATCATCGGTCCGGCGGTCGGTGCCATCCTCATCAGTCTGGGCAGCATCCCGCTCGCCTTCTTCCTGAACGCGATCAGCTTCATGGTCGTCGCCGCCGTCCTGTGGCGCCTGCCCCGGGATGCGAGCCGGAGCCGGGTCAAGGCCGAGGAGGAGACGGCAGCGGAGCCGGCCCCGAAATTCCGCGAGGCCGTGCGTCCGGCGATCCGGCCGTTGTCGGGGCTCGGGCTCATCAACCTGGTCGACGGGTTCGTGTCGGGCGGGCTGGCGGTGCTGACCGTGGTCATCGCGATCGAGGTGCTCGGCGCCGGCGACGCCGGGACCGGGTGGCTGAACGCGGCCATTGGGCTGGGTGGGCTGATCGGGGCGCTGGTCGCCGGCCCGATGACCCTCCGACGCCGTCTCGACGTCCCGCTGGCGGTGGGCGGCGTGACCCTGGGCGTGGGGGTGATCCTGGTCGGCCAGTCGGCCGTCCTGCTGGCGGCGATCGCCGCCATGGCGGTGGCGACGGCCGGAATGCTCGTCCTCGAGGTCGTGGCCACCACCATCTTCCAGCGGGAAGTGCCGGATGCGATTCGCGGCCGCACCATCGGCGCGATGGACACGGTGACGGTCTCAGCCTATGCCCTCGGCGCGTTCCTGGCCCCGGTCCTGGCGGCCATCGTTGGGCCGGTCATCGTCCTCCTGGGGTTCGGTATCGCGATGGTCGCGGCGACACTCATCGGGACGCTGGTGGTGGGCCGCTCGGCGGCGCCTCCCCTCGACCCGGGCGCGGATCGCTTCGTCCGCCTGCCGCTCTTCGACGGTCTCTCCCCCGCTTCGCTCGAGCAGGCCGCCCGCCACCTGGATCGCGTCCGGGTCATGCCCGGGGAGGTCGTCATCCGCCAGGGCGACCCGGCTGATCGGTTCTTCCACATCCTCGATGGGTCGTTCCAGGTCACCCAGGCCAAGGACCCGGGCGGCGTCCCGCGATTCCTGCGGACAATGGGCCCCGACGAAGTGTTCGGCGAGATCGGCCTGCTCCGAAGCGTGCCGCGGACGGCCACCGTGACCGCGGCCGGGGAAGGTGCCCTGCTGGCGCTGGACGGGCAGCGCTTCCTCGAGCTGGTGGGGGCTGGACCGGGGCTGACGTCCCGCCTGCTCGACATGCATCGCGGCGCCGCGGCACGCGTGGAAGCTATCGCCGAGGACGGAGGAACCGATGGCTGACGATCCAACCCTGGACCTGCTCCTGCGCTGTCCGCTGTTCACCGGTGCCGAGCCAGACGACCTGCAGGAGGTCGTTCGCCACGTCCGCCGCCGGAGGTTCCGCCGCGGGGAGATCATCTTTCACGAGGGCGACCCGGCGGACGCGCTGCACGTCGTCGCCTCGGGCGCGGTGAAGATCGTGCTCTCGTCGGACGAGGGTGACGAGGCGATCATCGCCACGCTCCATCCCGGCGATTTCTTTGGCGAGCTCTCGTTGCTCGACGGGTCGCCGCGGTCTGCGACCGCGGCCGCGGTCGAGGCAACTGAGACGGTGAGCCTGCCCCGTGACACGTTCCTGGAGGAGATCGGTCGCAGCGCGCGGCTGCGGGACTGCCTGCTCCGGTCCCTCGCCGCCGAGCTCCGGCGGCTGACCGGGCACGTCGAGGAACTTCACTTCCTCGACCTGAGCGGACGGCTGGCCAGCCGCCTCGTCCGCCTCGCCCAGGAGGCGGATCCTCCGCCGCAGCGCATGGAGGACGGCCGCGTCGAGGCCAGACTCGAATGGCCCTTCACACAGTCCGATCTGGCTGCCATGATTGGAGCCACGCGTCAGAGCGTGAACCGGCTCCTGGTCGACCTCGTCGATCGTGGACTGGTCCGTATCGAGCGCGAGACATTGGTGATCCCCGATCTCGAACGCCTCGAGCAGCTCGCGGTTCGGTAGGATCGGTCCGGTCGCCGTGTCGGCTATTTGACACCTCAGCTGTCGTCGGTGTGATCGGTACCGGCCAGGCTGGGCCATACCGTGAGGCCCGAGATTCCGGGCCATCGGGTCCGGAGCACAATCGGGAGGCTAGAAACCACCATGGACCAGAGAGCCAGAGTCCGGGGCCGCGTCTCCGGAGATGAGGACGTGGAAGGCCACGCCCATATGAAGGCCAAGACTCGTGCCGTCACGAAGGCGAACACTCGGGCCCGCACCCGCGCCGATGACGACACCGAGGGCCACGCCCACGCCAAGGCCAAGACCCGCGCCGTCAGCAAGGCCAAGACTCGGGCCCGCACCCGCGCCGATGACGACACCTCGGGCCACGCCGTCAAGCGAGCGAAGGCCAAGGCCGCATCCCCCGCGAAGAAGCGGGCGACCGGTGACGACACCCAGGGCCACGCCCGAGCCCGGGCAAAGGCCAAGGCATCGCCGGCCAAGAAGCGGTAACCGCAGCTTCCCGAGCAGGTAAGGCGGCGGGGCTCCCCCCGCCGCCTTACGCTATGCCCCGATGAGCAGCCGCCCTTCGTCGCGGTCCCTGGACCAGGCACTGACCATCGTTCGCGCCGGGGCCGAGCGGGCCGCGGTGGCGGGACGGCTCCACCCCGGTGGAGAGGAGCGACTGCTCCAATCCATCGTGGACGCCACGGTCCGCCTCTTCGACGCTGAGGCGGCTTCGATCGCGCTCTTCGCGCGAAACCCCGACCGACTGGAGTTTCGCGTCGCCGCCGGCCCGCAGGGTGCCGGCGCCATCGGCAAGAGCGTGAAGCCGAGCCAGGGCATCGCCGGCTTCGTCTTCTCCACCGGCCAGGCGCTCGCCCTGTCGGACGTTGGATCGGATCCCCGCTTCGACCGCGGGACGGCGGAGAAGACCGGCTACGTGCCCCGATCGATTGCCGCCGTGCCGCTCACCGACGAGCAGGGCACGCACGGCGTGCTCCAGGTGCTCGACAAGAAGGGATCGGCCACGTTCGACCTGCGCGACATGGAGCTGATCGGGGTGTTCGCCGCACAGGCCGCCACCGCGATTGCGGTGACCCGCGCCCAGCGGGAGCTGCCACAGCTCATCCGCGCCGCCTTCGCCCGGGCCACCGGCGACCGTCTGACCGATGACCAGCTCGACGCCCTGGTCAGCGCCGCGTCCGAGGACATGGACATCGATGCGGACAGCCCGTACTGGCGACTGGCCGACCAGGTCGCCCAGTTACGCGGACTTGGAGAGGCGGAGCTCAGCCTGGTCAGCGATGTGCTGGCAGCGGTTGCGACCCACGCCGCCACCCGACGGGCCCACTCCCGCCGGCGCTGAGCGTCAACGCGGATGTCGACTGACCCGGAGGAGCTGCCGGCCTGGGCTGAGCCGTTCGCGGCGGCAGATCGGCTCGCCCGGCGCGCCGGCCTTCGGCGGATCGATCGGGCCTGGGCCTGGGGCGGAGCAACCGGCAAGGGCGTGACGGTTGCCGTCATCGACAGCGGTGTCGAGGGTGACCACCCGTGGCTCGAGGGCCGACTGGTGGAGAGTGTCGCGGTCCGCCTGGATCGCCGCGGTGACGCCGAGGTCGTTCCCGACGAGCCAATCGACCTGTACGGCCACGGAACGGCGTGTGCGGGGATCATCCTGGACCTCGCGCCGGACGTCGACATCGTGTCCGTCCGGGTCCTGAACGAGGATCTCCGAGGGAAGGGAGCCGCATTCGTCGAGGGTCTGTCCTGGGCCATCGAGCGCGGGGTGCAGGTCGCCAACCTCAGCCTCTCGTCGAAGAGCGAGGCGCTGTACCCGGTCTTCCACGAGCTCGCGGACGAGGCCTACTTTCGCAACGTCATCCTCGTCAGCGCGGCGAACAACGTGAACGTGGCTTCCTACCCGTCACTGTTCAGCAGCGTGGTCTCGGTCGCCGCGCACGCCGAGCCCGACAAGTGGCGGCTGTACTACAACCCCAACCCGCCGGTCGAGTTCGGAGCGTGGGGAGTCGACGTTCCGATCGCGTGGAAGGACGGCACCGAGACCGTCGCCACCGGCAACTCCTTCGCCGCTCCCCACGTGGCCGGCATGGCGGCCCTCATCCTCTCGAAGCACCCGGGGTTGACCCCGTTCGAGCTGAAGGCCGTCCTCGCGGCCGTTGCCGACAACCCGAGGCCCAGCCGCAGGAGAGCCGGGGCCAAGGCGGGGGTCTAGCCGGGTTCACCGCGCTCAGCGAGTGGCAAGGGCGCAACGGCGCCGACCTAGAATGGCCGTCTCGTGTTCTACGTCCAACGCGGCCAGGTGCCGCACAAACGCCACACCCAGTTCCGCAAGCCGGACGGCTCGCTCTACGCCGAGGAGCTGTTCGGGGTCGAGGGCTTCACCGGCCGGGCGTCACTCCTGTACCACCACACCCCGCCCACCCAAACGAACCGGGTCGAGAAGGTCCGCGACGTCGCGCTCGAAGCCTGGGCGGACGCGCCGCACCGCCACTACCTGGTCAACACCAAGGATGTGGGACCGTCCGGGGATGCCGTCTCGGGACGGATCTCGCTGTTCTTCAACCACGACGTCACCTTCGGCGTCGTCCGCCCGGCGGAGGCGATGACCCGCTTCTATCGCAACGGCGAAGCGGACGAGATGCTCTTCGTCCACGAAGGGCACGGGACGCTTGAGACGATCTTCGGACCGATCGACTACGGCCCGGGCGATTACCTGGTCATCCCCATCGGCACCACCTTCCGCGTCGTCCCGGCCGAGGGCGAGGCGCAGCGCATGCTCTGGGTCGAGTCGCCGTCGGCCATCGTCCCGCCCAAGCGATACCGCAACGACTTCGGTCAGCTCCTCGAGCACTCCCCGTATTGCGAACGCGACCTCCGACCGCCCGCCGAGATGGCGCCGGACCTGTCGAGCGGTGACTTCGTCATCGAGGTCAAGACCCGCGGCCGGATCACCGCCTACCACTACAACCACCACCCCTTCGACCTCGTCGGCTGGGACGGGCACCTCTGGCCGTTCGCGTTCAACATCGGCGACTTCGAGCCGATCACCGGACGTGTCCACCAGCCGCCGCCGGTCCACCTCACCTTCCAGCCCCGCAACTACGTCATCTGCAGCTTCGTCCCCCGCAAGTTTGACTACCACCCGCTTGCCATCCCAGCGCCCTACAACCACTCGAACATCAACTCGGACGAGGTCATCTACTACGTGGCCGGCAACTTCATGAGCCGGCGCGGGGTGGACATCAGCTCGTTCACGGTCCATCCGGCTGGGATCCCGCACGGGCCGCACCCGGGGACGGTGGAGGCCTCGCTCGGCCGGGAGGCGACCGAGGAGCTGGCGGTCATGATCGACACCTTCCATCCGCTGCAGCTCACCCGCCAGGCGGGCGAGATGGAGGACCCGGCCTACCCCTTCAGCTGGCTGCCGGCGAAGGACGCCGATGCCGAGGCCCGCGAGCTCGCCGAGCGGGGTCCCGAGGCCTTCCCTGACTAGGGAGTGCCCGCATTCCCCGATCCGCGGCTCCGGCGCGGCGCTTGCCGCGCTCCTGCTGGTCGCTGGCTGCAGCGTTTCCCTGCCCGCTCAGTCCGAGAGCGAGTCGCCTTCCGGAGTCCCATCGAGCCCGGCCAGCTGCCCGGACATCGATCTGCGCGGTCCGACCGGTGACCGCGTGAACCTAAACGGGGCCTGGGAGACCGTCGAAGGCGGCCACCGCGGCGGGATCTACTACGTCCGGCAAGTCGGTACCTGCCTGTGGTTCGTGGGGGGTTTCCCGAGGCCTGATGACGACGTGGTCGAGGAGGTCGGCGCGCTCGGAGTCGTCACCACCAGTTTTCTGGGCCAGATCGACACCGACTTCCGGATCCACGGCACGTGGATCGACGTTCCCCACGTCAATGTCCCGCCGGCTCAGGGGGGGTCACTCGACCTGCGGATTGAATTCGACGACTCGGGGGGTCCTCGATTGGTGTACGTGGACGACGTGGGTGAGCGCTTCCTCGACCCGACGCTCCCAGCGGACGAGCTGACCTGGGTGAAGCTCACCGACCGCTGGCCGTATCCCCCACCGTGAGACGGTGATCCTGTACTTCCTTCGCCACGGCAAGGCCGGCCAGGGGAACCCGTCGGACCCGACCGATGACGCTCGCGAGCTGACCGATACCGGTGCCGCCGAGCTGCGGGCCGCTGCCCCGCTCTGGCGCCGCCTCAACCTGCGGCCGGACGTCATCCTCAGCTCCCCGTTGCCGCGAGCGCTCCAGACCGCGGACCTGCTCGCGGCCGGTATCCACTCGTCGCACGAGCCGTTGGTCGACGATCGGCTCCGCCCCGGCGCCGAGTGGGCGGACATGGCGCAGGCCCTGGCCGCCCACCGGGACGCCCGGCGCGTGATGTTCGTCGGACATGAGCCCGATTTCTCGATGGCCATCCAGGAGCTCACCGGGGCACGGGCGGTCCGGATGCGGAAGGGGGGTCTCGCCTGCGTCGAGTTCGCGGGCATCCCAGAAGCAGGAGCTGGGGAGCTGGCCTGGCTCCTGGACCCCGACCTGTACGGGGAGGACTGACCACGCCCGGGCTCTCCGGCCTGGAACCGGCGCGCCAGGTAACGCGAGTCGCCTCGTATGCGCTCTGCGTCCGCGACGGGCAAGTCCTGCTCTGCCGCATCGCCCCGAGCCACTGGGGGGACGCCGGCTCCTGGACCCTCCCCGGTGGAGGCCTCGAATTCGGCGAGTCGCCGGCTGAGGGGGCGCTCCGCGAGCTGACGGAGGAGACGGGGCTGACCGGTCAGGTGGTTGGCCCGGCCGAGATCGAGGACTGGTCAGGCCGATGGACGCACCCGGTCGACGGCGTTGACGAGGCTTTCCAC
>DATFEC010000180.1:0-6785 GCA_035251655.1 Candidatus Limnocylindria bacterium
GTCGGACAGCGCGTATCGCCCACGCTTCGGCGCTGGTTGTTCTCGGGCGACCTCTACCGCCCGGTCGAGACAACGGCAACCCCCGCCATGGCCTGAGGGGACCCCTCTGGGGAGATGGCGCCCGGCGACGGGCGCCATCGGTCTATGCGGAGCCAGAAGGGCCGGCAGGGTCCCGACCGATCCGACCGAGGTGCGTGTCCCTGAAGCTGCTTGGCAGTTTCAGACCGTAGCCGAGGGCCCGGTCGAAGCCAACGTGGGCGGCCAGGATGGCCGCCACTTGGACCGGCCACAGCTCGTCGCTGAAGATGGCAAGGAACACGAACGCCACGGCCAGCGCCCAGTTGTGGACCAGGTTGTAGGTGAGCGCCCCCACGCGCGGGCCAGCGAGGTAGCCAAGCGCCGAAAGGTCCGGTGCGAGCATCGCCGGAACGAGCAGCAGGGGCGACCCACCCAGGGTCAGGAAGGCGGCCACGCCCAGGAGGCCGATCGCCGCCGACTCGACCCGCAGGATCCATTTGACGCTCATCAGGCCGTTCCCTATTCCCATTTGAACAGGCGGGCGGCGATGAGGAACGAGAGGATGCCCCACACCACCAGACCGATGATCGAGGTGCCGATCACGTCGAGCCCGGCCCCGTCGTTGATGACCGCCCGCAGCGCGTCGTTGAGGTAGGTGAGCGGCAGGAAGCGAGTCACGCCCTGGAGGAACTCGGGCATGGCTTCGCGGGGGAAGAACGATCCCGACAGGAACATCATCGGCAGGCTGATGAGGTTCGCCACCGGCGCCGCCTGGTTCTCGTTCTTGGCCCATCCCGCCACGCCGAAACCCATGGCCAGGAACACCACCCCGCCGAGGAGTGACAGCAGCAGGACGACGAACACGCTGCCCACCAGCTGGACCCCGAACCACAGGCCGACTCCGAGCAGGATGAGGACCTGGACCAGGGTGATGATCAGCCGGGAGCTCACCTGGGCGGTCAGGAAGTAGCTCGGCGAAGTCGGCGTCGCGAACAGCCGGCGCAGGGTGCCCGTCGTTTTCAGCTGGACGAAACCGAATGCCACGCTGAACAGGCCCAGCTGCATGATCGTCAGGCCGAGGATGCCGGGCACCAGGAAGTCGATGTAGCCCAGGTCGCGACCCGCGACCTCCTCCACGACGACGAGCGGCTCGGGGGATCCACCTCCGGCCGTGATCAGTGCCTGGGCGACCGCGGCGTTCACGATCAGGAGGGCGGTCTGCCCTTCCTCCGCGGTCGCCGCGTTGGTATAGGCGGTCAGCGGCTGGTAGCCCGGCTGTCCCGGCGGCACGAGCTCCCATCCTTCGGGAAAGAGAAGGACGAGCGAGCGGTCGCCCTCCTCGAGCGCCGCCAGCTCGTCGTCGCGGGTGCCTTCGGTCACGGTGAGGATCGGCACCTCATCGAGGGCGGCAGTCATCGCCGTGCTGGATCCGGTCTCGGCCTCGTCGACCACGCCGACATCGAGCTCTGCCGCGGCACCGAAGTTCAGCACCCCGAAGATCAGCATGATCACGAGCGGCAGGAAGAGGGAGAAGAAGACCGCGGTCCGGTCCCGGACGAACATCTTCCCGGAGGCGACGAACAGGTGCCAGATGATCTCGAGGCGCCTCGTCATCGGTCAGTCCTCGCGCAGCTCGTGGCCGGTGAGGTCGATGAACACGTCCTCCAGGCTGGCCAGCCGCTCCGTCCGATCCTTCGTGAAACCACGCCCGAGGAGCGACTCGATCATCTCGTCGGGCGTGTCGAGGGCGATGATCTTGCCCCCGTCCATGATCGCTACCCGGTCGCAGAGGGTCTCCGCCTCCTCCATGTAGTGGGTGGTCAGGATCACGGTGTGGCCACGGCTCCGAATGTCGGCGATGAGGCCCCACAGGTGGCGCCGGGCCTGCGGGTCGAGACCGGTCGTCGGCTCGTCGAGGAACAGGACCCGCGGGTCGTTCACAAGGGCAGCCGCGATGCTGAACCGCTGCTTTTGGCCACCAGAAAGAGCCTTGACCCGGCTCTTCGCCTTGTCCGTGAGCCCGACCTCCGCGAGCAGTCCCGCGGCATCCGCCTTCACGTGGTACAGGTGGCCGAAGAGGACCAGCAGCTCGGTGAGGTTCAGCTCGTCGAAGAACGCGGACGCCTGGAGCTGGATACCGATGCGGGCCTTTACCGCCCGTGGGTCGGACGCCACGTCCAGCCCATCGACGGTCGCCGAGCCCCCGTCGATGGGGCGCATGCCCTCGAGCATCTCGAGGGTCGTCGTCTTCCCCGCGCCGTTCGGGCCAAGGATCCCGAAGACCTCCCCCTCGGCAACCTCGAAGCTGACGCCGTCGACCGCCTTCACCGCTCCGTAGGACTTGCGCAGGTCGGACGCGACGATGATCGGCATGGCGACGGACGACGGGCCAGGTGGCGACGGACGACCGGGCGACGTAGCGGCGCTCATGGGCGACCGATGGTACCCGCCGGCTCAGACGTGGCGCCACACCCGCCAGATGGCCGTGGGATCGGTCAGTGGATCGCCGTGGACGAGGAAGAATCGGGCGGGGCCGCCCTCGACCAAGGTGCCCGCCTCGGGGACGCCCAGCGCCTCGCCACCGCGCCAGGTAACCGCGGCCAGGGCGTCGACCGGCGGCACGCCGGCACGGACGAGCGCCTGGTACTCCCAACCGATGTGATTCGCCCGCGGCGACCCCCCACCGGCGTCCGAACCGGCCGCGATGACCACGCCGGCCGCCCGCGCGGTCTGGATGGCGGCCTCGGCGCGGGCCAGCTCGCTCTGCAGGCGGCTGACCGAGGCTGGCGTGGCGAACAGGGCCTGGGTGGTGGTGGCCGCGAAGCTCAGCCAGGAATGGAAGACGGTCAGCGTGGAGACGAGGATGGTGCCGGTGTCGCGCATCCGGCGGGCCGTGTACGCGTCGAGCTCGAACCCGTGCTCGATGGTGTCCACGCCGCCCTCGACCCCGACCCGGATGGCCGGGATGCGACCGGCGTGTGCCGCGACCCGGGCGTCGCGGGCGTGGGCCGCATCGGTCACACGGCGGACCTCCGCCGCGGACCATGGGGGGTTGCTCGGATCGGGGCCACCGAGGTAGAGCTTGATGAGGTCCGCGCCCTGGTCGAGCTGGCCCATGGCCTGGCTGACGAGCTCGTCCGCGTTGCGAGCCTCGGCGCTGATCCGGCCGGGCAGGGACCCGGCTCGGGTGACCCAGCTGCCGGCAGCCCGGATCTCCGGGAAGCCGGCGCGGCCGCGGAGCCGGTCACGGATCCCGAGTGAAGCGGCCCGCACCTGCCCGTCGACCGGGTCGGTGACGATGGGGGCGCCAACGTCCCGAGCCCAGCGCACCCCGGCCCGCCAGGCGAGGCCCGCGTTCTCCTCCCCGACCGCGGCCAGCGTGGCTGGTGGGTCGGTAAAGCGCTGGATCCAGTTCGCGCCGCCGGTGCCGGTGTAATGGACGTGGGCATCGACCATCCCCGGGACGATCGTGGCGCCGGCAGCGTCGACGACGACCACGCCGGGCGCCCCCTCCTCCCCATCAACCGGCCGGATCCACGCGACCAGCCCATCCTGAACGAGGACGCTGAGGTTGCGCTGAATCGTCGCCGAGCGGCCGTCGGCCAGGGCGACTCCGCGGAACAGGACCGGCGCACCGGGAGCGGGCGTCGAGGCGGGAGTGGGGATCGGGGTCGGTGACGGCGACGGAGTGGGGGTCGCGGGCACGGTCGGCCGCACGGTTGGCGCGGGCGGGCTGGGCGTCGGGAGCAGCGTCTCGGCGCAGGCCACCATGAACGCGGCCGGAGTCAGCGCCCCCAGCTGCAGAAGCCGTCGGCGGGAGATCCGCGCCGGATCCGGACCGCTCACCGGCCGATGCTAGCCCGAGGCGACCACCGCGTCGTAGACGGCCAGGGTGCGGCGGGCGACTTCGGCCCAGCTGAACTGCTCGACGGCACGTTGCCGACCCGCCTCCCCCATCGCCGCTCGGCGGGCCGGGTCACCGACCAGGGCGTTGATGGCGGCGGCCAGATCGGCCGCGACCCGTTTGACGTCCTCCGGCCCCATCGTTCCCTCCGGGACGTCCACCAGAATGCCGGTCCGATCATGGATCACGACCTCAGGGATCCCGCCCACCCGGGTCGCGACCACCGGCACGCCGCAGGCCATGGCCTCCAGGTTCGTGATCCCGAACGGCTCATACACCGATGGGCAAGCGAAGACCGCCGCGTGCGTATACAGCTGGCGAAGCGCCGGCCGATCGAGGACCTCGGGGATCCAGTGGATGGCCCGCGTCGGGGCGGCAGCCTGGGCCTCCGCCACGCCTGCGGCGACCTCGGCCTGGAGTTCCGCCGTGTCCGGCTGCCCGGCGGCCAGGACCACGCCGATGCGTGGGTCGAGGTGCGGAATGGCCTCGACCAGGGTCATGATCCCTTTCTGGCGAGTCACCCGCCCGACGAACAGGACGTAGGGCACCGCAGGGTCGATCAGGTACCGGGCCAGTGCGTCGCCCCCGGGGTCGGGAGCGAAGGCGCTGACGTCGATCCCGTTGTGGACGACGTGGACCCGGGCGGGGTCGACCTTGAAGTGGTGGAGCACGTCCTGGCGCGCCGCGTCGCTGACCGCGATCACGGCGTCCGCCTGCTCCAGTGCTTCGCGCTCGATCCAGGCCGAGGCGTCGTAGCCGCTTCCCAGCTGCTCGCGCTTCCACGGCCGAAGCGGCTCGAGGGAGTGGACGGTCACCACCAAGGGCAGCCCGTACGCCTGGCGCATGACCAGGCCGCCGAGGTGCGTATACCAGGTGTGGCAATGGACGAGGTCCGCGTTCGGGGGGTCGATTGCCATGGCCAGGTTCCGGCTGAAGGCGCCGAAGACGGGGCGCAGCGTCTCGGCCACGTCGTCGAGCGAAGCGGTGGGTGCGTACCCACGGATGCGCCAGCCCGGCTCGTCGCTGGCCTGATCCCCAAAAGTCCGGACGTCCAGCTCGACCTGGCGTCGGAGCGCGTTGGCCAGCTCGGCCACGTGCACTCCGGCTCCGCCGTACACCGATGGCGGAAACTCGTTGGTGAGCATGACCACCCGCATCGGTCCAGCCTAGCGCGTCCGTCGGCAGCCGCGGGGCGGCCCGCGTCGACGTCCCGCGTTGACGGCCGAGATACTCCCCCATAGTATCCAGAGGACGACCGATGACCAAGCCATCAACTCTCTCGCCCACTCCCCCGGCACCGCTCCTCGAGCTCGTCCTGCCCGTCGAGGGCATGACCTGCGCGACCTGTGTGAACCGCATCGAGCGGTTCCTGAACCGGGCCGATGGCGTGACGGAGGCCACGGTCAATCTCGCGAGCGAGGAGGCCGCGGTTCGCTACGACCCGTCGCGGATCGACCGGGCGGGGATCGTGGAGGCCATCGAGTCGGCGGGGTACGACGTCCGGCCGCAGACGGCCGCTGGACGGGGCGGGGAGACGGCGGAGATCGAGCTCGACGCGCTGGAGGTCGTCCGCGCTGCGGAGCGACGTAGCCTGCTCCGGGACGGAGTGGCCGCAACGGTCATCGGTATGGCGATGATGGCGGTCGGGTTCTGGCCCGGAGGCCCGCCCCTCGCCATGGAGCAGCTGAACCTTGTGCTGCTCGTGCCGGCGGGCTTCGTCCAGGTGGTGCTCGGTCGCCGCTTCCTGTCCCGCGCGCTCCGGGGCCTGCCCCACGGGGAGCTGACCATGGACACCCTGGTCGCGATGGGCACGTGGGCCGCGTTCGGGTACTCGGCGGCCATCACCCTCTTCCCGGAAGCCGCCACCGCGGCCGGCCTCCCGCTGGACACGTTCTACGAAACGGCGGCGATCATCACCGGCTTTGTGCTCATCGGCCGTTGGCTCGAGGCACGGGCCAAGGGCGAGGCAGCCGGCGCGGTGCGAGCCCTCCTCCGCCTCCAGCCTTCCGTGGCGCGGGTGGTACGTGACGGCCGCGAGGTGGAGGTGCCGCTGGCCGAGGTGACCGCGGGCGACGTGGTACGGATCCGCCCCGGAGAACGGGTGGCGGTCGACGGCACGGTGGTCGAGGGCGGCAGCGCCATCGACGAAGCGATGCTCACCGGCGAGCCGGTCCCGGTCGAGAAGGGCGTCGGCGACCGGGTCACCGGCGGCACGCTGAACACCAACGGCACCCTCCTCGTCCGCGCCGACCGGCTCGGCCCGGACTCCACGCTGGCCCAGATCGCGCGCCTCGTCAGCGCGGCACAGGGCTCGAAGCCGCCGATCCAGCGGGCCGTCGACCGGGTGGTGACCTGGTTCGTCCCGGCCGTGGCCCTCGTGGCGGCCCTCACCTTCGCGGCCTGGATGGTGCTCGGGCCGGAGCCGCGCCTGCCGCTGGCCCTCGCGTCGGCGATTGGGGTGCTGATCATCGCCTGCCCCTGCGCCATGGGGCTGGCCACGCCGACGGCGCTGATGGTCGCCACCGGCAAGGGAGCGGAGGGAGGCATCCTGGTCCGGGACGGGGCGGCCATCGAGGCTGCGGCCCAGGTGACCGACGTTATCCTGGACAAGACGGGCACCCTGACCCGCGGCCGGCCAGAGGTGACGTCGGTTGAGACGCTGGCGACCGATGCCGGCGCGGCGCGCCGGCTGCTCCGGGTCGCGGCCGCGGCCGAGCGAGCGAGCGAGCATCCGCTGGCCTCGGCCATCGTCCGACGGGCGACCGATGACGGCCTCGACATCGAGGACGTGGCGGTCACGGACTTCGCCGCCGTCCCCGGCGGTGGGGTGCGGGCCGTGGTGGACGGGCAACGGGTCACCGTC
>DATFEC010000269.1:0-5988 GCA_035251655.1 Candidatus Limnocylindria bacterium
GGGTATACGCGGTCGCGAACTCGGCTCGGCCGACGACCTCGTCGACGACGGCCGGGATCAGCCGCCGATAGGCGCCGGCGCCGAGGAACGACACCTCCGCCAGCCGGTTGCGCTCGGCCAGCCGGGTGAGCTCGGCGCGGACCTCCTGCTCGGTCAGCGGAGAAGGAATGTCGAATCGAGTCGGCCGCACGGCGCGCGGGATATCGTCGAACAGCTGGTCAACGGAGGAAACGCCAACCGCCGCGAGCATGGCTGCGCGGTCGGCATCGGTATGCGGGGAGTAGGTCATTCGATCCCGATCAAGGTCTCGTAAGCCCTCGCGTCGAGCAGCGCGTCGAGCTCCTCGCGGGCGGCCAGGGAGATGCGGCAGATCCAGCCGTCGCCGTGCGGGTCTGCGTTCAGGAGCTCAGGCTGCCCGCGCAGGGCTTCGTTCACGGCGAGGACCGTCCCACTGGCCGGGGCGTACAGGTCACTCACCGCCTTGACCGATTCGACGACGCCGAAGCTGGCGAACTGGGTCAGCGTGCTCCCCACCGCCGGGAGCTCGACGTAGACGATATCCCCCAGCTCGGTGACCGCGAACTCGGTCAGGCCAATGACACCCTCGTCCGCCTCGGGCCGAATCCATTCGTGCTCGCGCGAGTAGCGCCGATCGTCGGGCAGCATCAGGTCGTCGGTTCCTCGGCAGGGCGGGGTCGTCGATAGAACGGCAACTTTACCCGCTCTGCCCGGCAGGGTCGGTCGCGGATGACGACCGTCAGCCCGCGCTCGGCGTCGGCCACGTCGGCTCGCACGAGCGCCATCGCGATGCGCTGCCCCAGGGTCGGCGACACGCTCCCGCTGGTGACGGCGCCGACCTCGTCGTCGGGCTCGGTAGCCATGACGGGATACCCGTGCCGGGCGATACCCTCGTCCTGCATGACGAGGCCCACCAGTCGACGGCGCGGCCCTTCGCGCTGGACCGCGGCCAGTCTCTCCCGCCCGACGAACTCTCCCTTGTCGAGCTTCACGACCCGCCCGAGGTTGGCCTCGTACGGGTTCACATCCCGCCCGAGCTCGTTGCCGTAGAGCGGCATCCCGGCCTCCAGCCGCAGCGTGTCGCGGCTGGCCAGCCCGCAGGGCAGCTGGCCGTGTTTCTGCCCCGCTTCGGAGACCGCGTCCCACAGTCGCTCAGCATCGGCGGCGGCGCAGAACAGCTCGAAGCCGTCCTCCCCGGTGTAGCCGGTGCGGGCCACGAGGCACGACACGCCGCCGACCACGCCGGGAACGGACCGGTAGGTGCGCAGCGCGCCGAGGTGGACATCGGTCAGTCCGCTCAGGAGCTCGGCGGCACGAGGGCCCTGGGGCGCGACCAGGGCCGTGTCGTCGGACTCGTCGTCGACCCGAACCTCGTCGTCACCGTCGGCCGCCAGCGTCGCCAGGTGGGCGACCACGGCGTCGCGGTTGGCGGCGTTGACCACCAGCAGATACCGATCTTCCAGACGGTAGACGATCAGGTCGTCGATCACCCCGCCGTCATCGGCGCACAGCATCGAGTACTGGGCCTGGCCCGGCTCAAGCCGGCTCGGGTCACTGACCAGGGCGCGGCTGGCGAAGGCCAGAGCGCCGGGACCCCTGAGCGCCACCTCGCCCATGTGCGACAGGTCGAACAGCCCGACGGCATTCCTCACCGCCCGGTGCTCCTCGAGCTCGGACGTGTAGCGCACCGGCATCTCGTAGCCGGCGAAGGGGATGAGCCGGGCGCCGAGCGCCCGGTGCACCGCGTCGAGAGGACTCCGCCGCGGGGCGGCGGCCAGGGTCATCGGGCCCGTTCGGCGGGAAGGGCGGCGGGCGCGGAGGCGGTGCCGGACGCGGCCGCGGCTGGGCTCGCCCCGGCAGCCAGCAGGCGCTCGGCTTCCTCGACGATCTCGCGCTCGGTCGCGTAGTTCATCAGCCGAACCGCCTCGCCAATGGCCACCCAGCGAGCGTCGTCGAACTCGTGGTCGTGTTCAGCCAGGTCGCCGCCCATCGGTCGCATCAGGAAGAAGTGGACCGTCTTGAAATACCGGGTCGAGCCACGCACGAATACGTAGCTGATCGGTCCGATCGGGGCCTCGATCTCGACCGCCAGGCCGGTCTCCTCGGCCGTCTCGCGGAGCGCCGTTTCCTCGATCGTCTCGCCGCCGGATGGGGTGCCCTTCGGCAGCGCCCACAACGCGGGCGAGCGCCGATGGGCGAGGACGATCTCCGGTCCGGTGGAGGTGTGGCGGTAGACGACGCCGCCGGCTGAGGTGGCGCGCGCGTTGCGCTTGACGGCCACGCGCTCGGCTAGCGGTCGGCGCGCGGCAGGCCGAGCGGCAGAGAGGACCGACGAGCCCGGTGCGTGGCCAGGCGGCCGAGGTCGGGGAAGCGGTACCGGCTCGTCTGGCAGCGCAGGGCGTGGACGGTGGCGGTGGTCCGCCGATCGCGGAGCGGGTGGTGGTAGATGGTCGTCGGCCGGCGAAGTCCGTACCGATCGCGCCGCGCCGCCGACCGCGAAGTGAACAGGATGTCGGTGGCGTTCGGGCGAGGGCGCATCGTCACGGCATTGTAGTCGGCGCTTCGTCCGCCGCAACCTTCGCGGCGCGGCCGGTCAACACCTCTGCATAGAGCTCGGCGACCTCGCCTACCCGTCGGAGTGCGTCGAAGCGGGTCGCCCCCTCCCGGGACTGGGCCGCCATCCGCTCTCGGCGGCGGCGGTCGGCGAGCAGGCTGCCGGCGGCAGTCGCCAGCCGCTCTGCCCGGGTTGCGGCCGGCTCGGCGTCCACGACGATGGCATCGACGCCGGGGCGCAGGGTCTCCCTCACGCCGGGCCCGTCGACCGCTGCCACCGGAATGCCCGCCGCCAGGGCTTCGGCGAGGACCAGGCCCTGGGTCTCGGTCTGCGAGGCGAAGACGAAAAGGTCGCAGGCCTTCACCAGGGCCAGCGCCTCGTTCCGCGGAAGGCGGCCGGTGACATGGACCCGTCCAGCCATCCCGACCGCGGCTGCGCGTCGCGCGACTTCCTCCTCGGCCGGGCCGCCGCCAACGAGCAGGAGCCGCAGCCGCGGGCGGCGGCGGGCGGCGAGGGCGAAGGCGTCAACCAGGACGTCGACCGACTTCTCGGGCGCGACCCGGCCGAGGCTGACGAGGACGACATCGACGCCAGGCTCCCACCCGGCGAGGCGGCGCGGATGTCCCTCCGGCAGGGCCACGATGGCGGCAACGTCGATCCCGGTCGGGATGGCACGCACGATCGGGGTCCGGCGCGGGCCGAGCGCGGCGCGGATCTCCGCGGCCAGGGACTCGGACGGAGCCACGATCGCCGCGCAGCCGGCCCACCACGCCGCGAGCCAGGCCCCGGTCGCCCGGCCCGAGACAGCGGCCAAGGGGCCGAGGTAGTGGCCGTAGTCGGCGAACCGCGTGTGGTGGGTGAAGACGAGCGGGACGCCGCGACGGCGGGCCACCGCCCGCGCCATCAGGCCCGAGGTGAAGGGCGAGTTGGCGTGCACGATCTCCGGCTGGAACGCCATCACCCGCCGCAGCGCGGCGGATACGACCGGGACCGGCATCCGATACCCCGGAGGCGCCGGCGGGGCATGGTACGAGGGCAGCCATGCCATTTCGGGATCCGGGCCCGTGGCGCCGGCCGTCCCCGGGTCCGCGCCCCGTGCCGGCCGCGGGACGGCGAGGAGGACCTCGTGGCCGAGCGCCCCGAGCCCGCGGGCGAGGGTCTCGGTCGAAACCGTGACCCCGGAGAGGTACGGCAGGTAGGACTCTCCGAAGATCGCGATGCGCAGGGGGCCGAAGGGACCACTCACCGGTGCACATTGTGTCCCCTGCCACCTCTGGCCTCCCGGGCACCTGGCCGATACACTCCCCGGACAGCACCGAGGTGACACACGCCGATGCCCCGCCAGCCCACTCCCGCCCGGCTGACCGATGACCAGCTGCGAGACCTCCTGCGCCTGAGCAAGGGCTCGGACAGCGTTGAGCTCAAGCTCACCGTCCCGGCCGAGGGCCACCGATCCGCCATCCGCTCGCTGGGGATCGACGCCCTCAATGCGCAGATCCGTCAGGTCTTCTTCTTCGACACGCCCGACTTGAAACTGTACGCGTCGGGCCTGAACCTCCGCGCTCGGCGCATGCAGGGCAAGGGCGAGGACTCGGTCGTGAAGCTCCGCCCGGTGGAGCCGGATCAGCTCGAGGCCGAGTGGCGAGTGTCGCCGAACATGAAGGTCGAGGTCGATGCCATGCCCGGCGGGTATGTCTCCTCGGCCTCGATGAAGGGTCGGCCGGCGACCGGCGACACGCGCAAGGCCGCGCTCGGGGGCTTGCCGATCCGAAAGCTCTTCTCCAAGGAGCAGCGGGCGTTCTACGACCTCCACGCGCCGGCGGGCGTCCAGATCGACGACCTCTCGGTGCTCGGTCCGATCTTCGTCCTCAAGGTCACCTTCACCCCGGAGGACTTCGATCGACGGATGGTGGCCGAGATGTGGTTCTACCCCGACGGCCGTCGCCTGCTCGAGCTCTCGACCAAGTGCACGCCGGACGAGCTGATGCAGGTCGCCACGGTCACGCGCCTGTTCCTGTCTGACCACGGCATCGACCTGACCTCCGCCCAGGAGACGAAGACGAAGAACGCGCTCCAGTTCTACGCCAAGGACCTGCAACAGGCCCCAGCATCAGCCGACGTCACGAATGGGGCCCCCGCCGATGGCGACGCGTCCGTGGCTCCGAAGGTCGAGGAGCTTCCCGCCGAGGTGGCCGCCGCGACGGCGGACGGCGGGCCGGCCGCGACCGGTGCGAGATCGGATGGTGCAACGGAGGGTGATCCGGACTGAGCGTGGGCGTGGTGGGCGATACTGGACTCGAACCAGTGACCTCACGGATGTGAACCGTGCACTCTAACCAGCTGAGCTAATCGCCCTCGCGGAGCGGCCAGTATAGCCACGGGCCCGGTGCGGCTCTCCAGCTCATGAGGGCGGCACCGATTCCTCCCGACCCTCGTCTGCCCGGTGCTCCGGATCGCGGACGCCGGGGAATAAGAGCAGCGAGATCATCGCCAGCGAGCCGAGGACGCCGCCGACCAGGAGGGTGGTCTCCGGGCCGATGATGCCCGCGATCGGGCCGGTCAGGGCGAAAGACAGCGGCACCAGACCGATCGACACGAGCCAGTCGAGGCTCGAGACCCTGCCGAGAAGGTCGCGGGGGACGAGTCGCTGAAGCAGCGTGAACCAGATGATGGCGCCGAACTCGAACAGCGCGGCGCTCGTCGCGGAGAGCACGAGCGCGTGCCACAGCTCGGTCATCAGCCCGAAGCCGCCGATCATCAGCACCCCGACCGTCCAGGAGACGAACATGGCCGTGATCGTCCGTCGCGGCAGGCCGGTCTGCCCGACCACCACCGCCATCACGATCCCCCCCACCCCGCCGACCGCGAAGATCAGGCCCAACGCGTCGGCGTCCAGCTCGAGGCGGTTCCTGACCAGGAACGGCAGCAAGACCTGCTCGGGCCCGACGAAGACCAGGAGGCTCAGCATGGACGAGACGAGGGTGGCCCAGATCCAGGGCTTGGATCGGACGTAGGTCAGGCCCTCGCCGATCTCACTCAGCGCCTGCCGAACACCGTGCTCGACGGCGTGCGCTCGCGGTCGGTGTCGGATGGCGGCAATGAAGACCGCCGAGGCGAGGAAGCTGGCGCCGTCGACCAGGAACGCGGCTCCCGAGCCGACCAGGGCGACCGTGAACCCACCGATGGCCGGTCCCACCAGGCGCCCGGTGAGCGGACGCACCAGGCTGCCGAGGGCGTTGGCCTGGGGCAGGAGCGGCTCGGCCACCAGGTCCGGGACGATCGCCGTTGACGCGGGGTTGAAGAACGCGTCGCCGATCCCGACCACGGCGATGAGCAGGATGATGTGCCAGATCTCGAGCACGCCGGCCATCGACAGGATGCCCATCAGGCCAATCGCCGCGGCGCGGATGAGGTCC
>DATFEC010000141.1:0-7508 GCA_035251655.1 Candidatus Limnocylindria bacterium
AGCATCTGGAACCATGCCCAGGTCCGCGAGCGTGCCCGGATCGGGATGGATTGCGTGATCGGCAAGAACGTCTACGTCGACTTCGAGGTCGTCGTCGGCGATCGAGTGAAGATCCAGAACAATGCGTCGCTGTACCACGGCGTGACAGTGGAGGACGGCGTGTTCATCGGTCCGCACGTCTGCCTCACCAACGACCGCCTGCCGCGCGCGATCAACCCGGACGGCACCCGCAAGTCCGACGCCGATTGGCAGGTGGGCCCGATCCGGGTCCGGTCCGGCGCGGCGCTCGGCGCGGCCAGCGTCATCGTGCCGGGTGTGACCATCGGCCGCTGGGCGCTGGTCGGGGCCGGCAGCGTGGTCACCGGCGACGTGGCCGACTACGCCCTGGTGGTCGGCAACCCCGCCCGTCGCATCGGCAGCGCCTGCCCCTGCGGCGAGCCCCTCCGCGACGGGCCAGATGGGACTCCGTTCGCCGGTCCGTGCCCGAGCTGTGGACGGCCGTTCCCGCCGGTCGAGGAGGCGTCGTGAAGATCGTCTCGATCGTTGGGGCTCGACCGCAGTTCGTGAAAGCGGCCCCGGTCAGCCGTCAGCTGCGGACCCGTCACCGGGAGATCCTCGTCCACACCGGCCAGCACTACGACGACGCGATGAGCGACGTGTTCTTCCGTGACCTCGGCCTGCCGCCGCCGGACCGCGATCTCGGGGTGGGCAGCGGCTCGCATGCCTCGCAGACCGCGGAGATGCTCCGCCGGCTGGAGCCGGTCCTCGTCGACGAGGCGCCCGACGTCGTGCTCCTGTACGGCGATACGAACTCCACCCTGGCCGGCGCGCTCGCGGCGGCGAAGCTCAACGACCTTGCCGAGCGGCGCCCGACGCTCGCCCACGTCGAGGCCGGGCTCAGATCCTTCAACCCGTCCATGCCCGAGGAGCGGAACCGGATCGTGGCTGACCACCTCTCCGACCTCCTTCTCGCGCCGACGCCGACGGCCATGGACAACCTGGAACGCGAAGGCCTGGGGGCCCAATCGGTCCTGGTCGGAGACGTGATGGTCGATGCGATGGACGCTGCCCTCGAGCGGTCACACGCGGCGCTGCCCGCGGAAGCCCGCGACCATCCTGGGTACGTTCTGCTCACCTTGCATCGGCCGTCGAACGTCGATGACCCGGCGCGACTCGGCGCCTGGCTCTCGGCCGCGGGCCAGGCCGCCCCGGTCCTGTTCCCGGTCCACCCCCGGACCCGTGCGGTCATCGAGCGCGCCGGAGTCGCGGTCCCGCCCGGAGTGACCCTGATGGATCCGGTCGGCTACCTGGCCATGATCGCCCTCGAGCACGGAGCGCGGGCCATCGCGACCGATTCCGGTGGCGTGCAGAAGGAGGCGTACCTCGCAGGTGTCCCGTGCGTCACGCTGCGCGGCGAGACCGAGTGGGTGGAGACGGTTGACGCGGGCTGGAACCGCCTCGCCCCCAATCCCTCGGACCTTGGCCCGGCAGTGGCGGCAGCCGCCTCCACGGATCGCAACGCTGCGCGTGCCGCGCTGTACGGGGACGGGCACGCTGCGATGCGGATCCTGGAAGCGCTGGAGCGAGTGGCCGCGTCCCGCGCCTCCGGCCAGGTGGCCTCGTGATCCCCATCGCCCAGCCGCAGATCGGGCCCGAGGAGCAGGCACGCGTCGCGGAGACGCTGGCTTCCGGATCGTTGGCCCAGGGCCCGCGCGTCCGGGAGCTCGAGGAGCGCTTCGCGGCGCTCGTCGGAGTGCCTCACGCGGTCGCCACCTCCTCTGGAACGACGGCGCTGCACCTCGCCCTGCTGGCGGCCGGGGTCGGGCCGGGCGACGAGGTCATCACCGCCCCCTTCACCTTCATCGCCAGCGGAACGAGCATCCTGTACACCGGAGCGCGGCCGGTCTTCGTCGACGTCGACGCGCGCTCGTTCATGATCGATCCAAACCAGATCGAGACGGCGATCAGCCCGCGGACAAAGGCGATCATGCCGATCAGCCTCTACGGGCAGCCGGCGGAGATGCCGGCGATTGAAGCCATCGCCGAGCGTCGTGGCATCGCCCTCATCGAGGACGCGGCCCAGAGCCACGGGGCGTCGATCGACGGGCGCGCGTCCGGCAGCTTCGGCCAGGGGGTCTTCAGCTTCTACCCGACCAAGAACATGACGACCGGTGAGGGCGGCATGATCACCACCGCCGACGCCGAGGTCTCGGACTGGGCGCGCCTCCGTCGGGAGCACGGGATGAAGGTTCGCTACCACCACGACGTGCTCGGCTACAACTTCCGAATGACCGATGTTCACGCCGCCATCGGCCTTGCCCAGCTCGACAAGCTTGCCGGATTCAACGCCCGCCGCATCGCGACGGCGGCGCGGTACAACGGCGAGCTGCGCGGCGTGGTCACCCCCTGGGTCCGCCCCGGCTCGACCCACGTGTTCCACCAGTACACCCTCCGCGTCCTGAAGCGGGACGCGTTCGTCGAAGCGCTTCGCGAGCGCGGGGTCGGGACCGGTGTCTACTACCCGATCCCGGTCCACCGTCAGAAGCCGTTCATCGAGCTGGGCTATGACGGGAAGTCATTCCCGGTCAGCGAGCAGCTGTGCGAAGAGGTCGTCTCGATCCCGGTCCATCCGGGCCTGTCCGATGCCGACGTTGACACCGTGATCGAGGCCGTGAACTCCGTTGCCGCCGAGCTCGGGGCACACCCGGAGAGTCGAGTCCCGGCGTGAGCGACGAGCCGCTGCGCGCCGCCGTCATCGGCTTGGGGATGATGGGCGCCAACCACGCCCGGGTCCTGAACGAGCTGCCCGACGCCGACCTGGTGGGCGTCGTCGACCTCGATCCGGCCGCGGTCGGCCGGGCGACGGCCGGACGCACGGCCCGCGGCTACGGCGATGCGACACGGATGCTGGCCGAGGAGCAGCCCGACCTGGTGGTGGTGGCCGTGCCGACGTCCCTCCACCTGAGCGCAACCCTCGAGGCGCTGTCCGCGGGGGCCCACGTCCTGGTCGAGAAGCCGATTGCGCCGGACCGGGCGCAGGCCGAGGAGATGATCGCCGCGGCCGAGGCCGCGAATCGGTTGCTGACCGTCGGTCACATCGAGCGTTTCAACCCGGCCATCCGCGAGCTGAACCGCCGTCTGCGCGACGGGGAGCTGGGCCGCATCTTCCAGATCCGGGCCGCGCGCCTGGGGCCGTTTCCGGCCCGCGTTCGGGACGTCGGGGTGGTGGTCGACCTCGCCCCCCACGACATCGACGTCATGCGCTACCTCCTCCAGTCCGAGCCGGTCCGGATGTACGCCGAGACCGAGCAGCGGATCCACACCGACCACGAGGACCTGTTCACGGGCCTGATCAAGTTCGAGTCGGGCGCGATCGGCCTGCTCGAGATCAACTGGCTCACGCCGACCAAGGTACGGAAGCTGACGGTCACCGGCGAGCGAGGCATGTACGAGGCCGACTATCTCAGCCAGGACCTCGTCTTCTATGCGAACCCCGACCAGGAGCTGGTGGCCGAGGGCGAGATGACCCGCCGCGCGGTGCAGCGTCGGGAGCCCCTGGCGGTCGAGCTGACCGAGTTCCTCGCCGCCATCCGAAACGAGGGTCCGCCACCGGTGACGCCCCAGGACGCCCTGGTGGCGATGCTCCTCGCCCGGGCCATGGTTGATGCCGCCCAGCGCGGCATCGTCATCGGCGCCGCAGAACTCGCACCGCTGCTGGCATGAAGATCGCCGTCGTCGGGCTCGGTCACATCGGTCTGCCGCTGGCGGTCCAGTACGCCGGCCGCGGGCACGAGGTCATCGGCTGCGACCTGGACAGCCGGGTGGTGGAGGCCATCAACCGGGGCGAGCCCCCACACGACGACGAGCCCGCGGTTTCCGAGCTCGTCCCTGGCCTCGTCCGCGACGGGCACCTGCGGGCGACGACCGACGACGCCGCCGGCGTCCGAGAGGCCGAGGTGGTGGTCGTCATCGTCCCAGTCGTCGTCGACGAGGCCCGGCAGGTCGACTTCTCCCAGATCGACGCCGCCACCACCGAGGTCGCGCGAGGGCTGCAGCCAGGAACCCTGGTCATCTACGAGACCACGCTGCCGATCGGGACCACCCGTGACCGCCTGGGGCCCATGCTCGAGGCAGGCTCCGGGCTCCGGGCCGGAACGGACTTCGACCTCGCCTTCTCGCCGGAGCGGGTCCTGGTCGGTCGCGTCCTCGTGGACCTCCGTCGCTACCCGAAGATCGTGGGGGGAACGACCGAGCAGGCGACCCGTCGGGCGGTCGAGTTCTATGGCGCGGTCCTGGATCAGGGAACCGAGATCCGCGCAATGGCCAGCGCGGAGGCGGCGGAGATGACGAAGCTCGCCGAGACGACCTACCGCGACGTGAACATCGCTCTCGCCAACGAGTTTGCCCAGGTGGCCGACCGGCGGGGGATCGACGTGACCGAGATCATCTCTGCCGCGAACTCGCAGCCGTACAGCCACATCCACCAGCCTGGCGTGGGCGTCGGCGGCCATTGCATCCCGGTCTACCCGCACCTCCTGTTCCGTGACGAGCCTGACCTGCGTATCCCGCCGCTGGCCCGAATGGTGAACGACGGGATGGCCGCCTATGCCGTCGGCCAGCTGGGGGAGGCCCTCGGCCCGCTCGAGGGCGTTCCCGTCCTGGTCCTCGGCATCGGCTATCGCGGGGACGTCCGCGAGGATTTCTTCAGCAGCGCCCTGCTCCTTCGCGAGGCGCTCGTCGCCGCCGGCGCGACCGTGTACGGGCACGACCCGTACTTCGACGCGGAGCACCTCCTCCGGCGGGGGTTCGTGCCGTACGACCTGGCGGAGCCGACCCCCGTGCGGGCGGCGATCCTGCAGGCCGACCATGCGGCATACCGCGAGCTGGACCTCGCCACCCTGCCCGGCCTCGAGGTGCTGCTCGACGGGCGCAACGCCCTCGACCCCGAGCGAGCCACGGCGGCTGGTGTCCGCTATCTCGGAGTCGGGCGCTGACCACGGAGGGCACCGAGGCGACGCCATCCGTCGGGCTCGCCGCTGGCCGGGGGGTGTGGATCGTGGTGCCGACCTACGACGAGCGCGAGAACCTGCCCGGGCTCGTCGATGCCGCCCTCGACGCCCTCCCCGAGGCCCACCTGCTGGTCGTGGATGATCACTCCCCGGATGGGACCGGGGAGCTCGCGGACAGCCTCGCCGCGACCAATCCGCGGGTCGAGGTGTTGCATCGCCCGGCGAAGCAGGGTCTCGGCGCGGCATATCGCGACGGCTTCAAGCGGGTGCTCGAAAAGCCGGGGACGATGGCGATCGTCCAGATGGACGCCGACTTCAGCCATGACCCGGCCGTCCTGCCGGAGCTCGTCGCTCCGCTCATGCGCGATGCCGACCTCGTCCTCGGCACGCGCTGGATGCGTGGTGGCGGCACAGTGGGCTGGCCGCTCCACCGCCGGCTGGTGAGCCGGGGCGGCACGCTGTTCGCTGGCGTCGTCCTGCTCCTGCCATACCGCGACCTGACCGGGGGGTACAAGGCGTGGCGCCGCGAGCTGATCGACGCGATCCGGCTGCGCGAGGCGTCGGCCCAGGGATACGGGTTCCAGGTCGAGACCACGTGGTGGGCACACCGGCGAGGCGCGAAGATCCGCCAGGTCCCCATCGTGTTCCGCGAACGGACGGCAGGGCGCTCGAAAATGACCGGCTCGATCGTTGCCGAAGCGATCGTCCTCGTATTGCGCCTCCGCTGGCAGGCGCTGGTATGGGCGTTCCGACGGCCTCGTGGCGACCGGTAAAGGCTTCGGGTACGATCCGCGCTCGCCCGCCCATGTACTGATGGCGCCTGTCTGGCGCTGACAGGAGCCACATGACATATCGCAGCCGTCCCGCGCCCCGTCGCCGCCAGCGAGCCCGGTGGCAGGACGAGCTTCGCACCCAGCGCCTGCTCATCGGCGCCTTCGCCGCGGCCATCGCGGTCGCGCTCGGGCTGTTCGGGATGACGGCGTGGACCGCGTACTACGACGGCAATCTCCGCCAGGTGATCGTGGTCGAGGGGACGGCGGTGCCGCGCGAGGAATTGGACCTTCGCCAGGCGATCATCGGTGCCGAGCTGCAGGCCACCGCGGTTGACCTGCAGGCGCAGATGGGTGGGGCCCGCGACGCACTGCTGCAGCAGCAGCTGCAGGCGATCAGCGACCAGTTCTCGAACCTCACCTCGGCAGCCACCGGATCGATCGTCGACGGTCTCTTCCAGGCGTCGCGCGCCGACGAGCTCGGCATCAACATCAGCCCGGAGGACGTGGATACGGAAGTCGCCGACCGCAAGACTCTCCCGGCCCGCGTCCAGCTGTCGATCATCGTGGTCGATGCCCTGCCGGACGACGCGGAGGTGGGAGCCGAGCCGACCGAGGAGGATTTCGCTCGCGCCGAGGAGGAAGCGACGGAGATCCTCGCCGAGCTCGAGGGCGGCGGGGAGTTCGCGACGATCGCGACCGAACAGTCGGATGATGCGGCCTCCGCCCAGGCGGAGGGCCTGGTCGGCTGGGTCGCCGAAGAGGACGTCCAGTACGGGTACCTCTTCCCCCTGGCCGACGGAGTGGAGATCGATGAGCTGGCCGGCCCGTCGCGATCCGAGACGGGCTACGTCATCCTCCGCGTCGAGGACCGAACTGAGGCCGGACCGTTCACCGAGCTCATCGACCTGCTGAACAGCGCCCGGGTAACCGACGCCGATTACCGCGCCTACGTGACCGATGACCTGATGCGGCTCGAGTTCCGAGCCCATTTCGACGAGGAGGTCGTCGTTTCACCGGCCCCCCAGCGTGAGGTCGCCCAGATCCTCGTGCTCAACGACCAGGGGATCCCGGTGCCCAAGCTCCGGGTTCGTCACCTGCTCGCCCAGCCGCTCCCTGGCGCGGACGACCAGTCCGCGGCAACCGAGGAGCAGTGGCAGGCGGCTCTCGATCGGGCCGAAGCCTGGTACGACCAGGTCCAGGACCCCGATGCCGACTGGTTCGAGATCGCCCTCGACAGCGACGACCCTGGATCCCGGGAGAACGGCGGCGATCTCGGCTGGTACGACCCCACCAGCGGCGGCTTCGTGCCCGAGGTCGAGGACACGATCGCCGACCTGGGCGTGGGCGAGATCAGCGAACCGGTCGAGTCGGACTTCGGCTACCACGTCATCCAGGTCACCGACCAGCGCAGCACCGCGCTCGGGTTTGCCGAGGACATGATCGCGGACCTCCAGGCCGACCCTGACGCGTTCGGGGAGACCGCCCGCACCGACAGCGAGGATGCGTCCACCCGCGAAGACGACGGGTATTTCGGGTGGGTGGCTCACTACGAGGTCTCCCAGGCTCGCGAGGACGCGATCTTTGGCCTGACCGATATCGGTGAGATCAGCAGCGAGCCGGTGATCGACGGCAACCAGATCTGGATCTTCCAGCTGCTCGACTCCGCCGATGCGCGCAGCATCGACGAGGATCGGCTCAGCACGATCCGGTCGGTCGGCTTCAGTCG
>DATFEC010000088.1:0-3101 GCA_035251655.1 Candidatus Limnocylindria bacterium
GAGCGGCGCGTCGTCGAACACGACGTTGGCCGCCTTGCCGCCGAGCTCGAGGGTGACCTTCTTGTGCGTCCCGGCCACCGCCCGGGCAATGAGCTTGCCGACCGCGGTCGAGCCGGTGAAGGCGACCTTGTCGACCTGCGGATGGCGGACGAGCTCCATCCCGATCTCGCCTGGCCCGGTGATGATATTCACAACCCCGGGCGGCAGCTCGGCCTGGCGCACGACATCGGCGAAGAGGTAGGCGGTCAGCGGTGTGGTGGAAGCCGGCTTGAGGATCACGGTGTTGCCGCAGGCCAGGGCCGGGGCGATCTTCCAGGCCAGCATGAGCAATGGGAAGTTCCACGGGATGATCTGGGCGGCCACGCCCAGGCTGGTCGGCCGACGATTCGGGAAGGCGTACTCCAGCTTGTCCGCCCACCCGGCGTAGTAGAAGAAGTGGGCCGCGGCCAGCGGGACATCGACGTCGCGGCTTTCCTTGATCGGCTTCCCGCTGTTCACGGTCTCGACCACCGCGAACTCGCGCGAGCGCTCCTGCATGATCCGCGCGATGCGGTAGAGGTACTTCGCCCGCTCGCTGCCCGGCATGCGTGACCAAGTCGTGTCGTGGGCCTTCCGGGCGGCCGTCACGGCCCGGTTGACGTCAGCCTTGCTCGCCCGGGCGACCCTGGAGAGGACCTCTTCGGTCGCCGGGTTGATGACGTCGAAGGTGGCCTTTGGCCTGGCGGAGCTGAACGTGTTGTCGATGAACAACCCGTATTCGGGCTCGATCCGAACGTGGTCGCGCGACTCAGGAGCTGGGGCGTACTCCCATGGGATGCCCCGTGCCGCCATGCCCCACGACGCGGCAGCGGGTGTGGTGTCCGGCTTGCGGGTCAGTGCCATCGGCCACCGATTATGGACCGGAACGCACCGATGGGGGCCGATCCGTGGCTGTGGCACTGCCAATCCACGCAGGCGCGGGCCGATCGGCATCCTGCTGCGAGCCGTTGGGCACTGGCGCGAGCCGCGCCTGATCCGGGAACCTGACCGTGGGAAGGAAGGTCCGCAAGTGCCACGCCATCGAGTCTTCGTTCAGTGGTCGGTGTTCTTCATCGCAGTGATGGTCGTGCTGGCCACGGGCTGCCAGCCGTCCGGCGTCGGTGATCCATCGGCGTCGCCGAGCGAACTGCCCTCAGGCAGCCCGTCCGCCAGCGAGAGCGCTGACCCGACCGAGCCCCCGCCTGCCGCCCTGGTGGTCCGGCTGACGAGCGAGTTCCTCCCACCGACTCTGAGCTTCGAGGTGGAGATCATGTCCGATGGCCAGGTAATCGATGGCGGCGACCAGGCGTCGACCCGGACCCTGACCACGTCCGGACTGGAGCAGGTCGAAAACGAGATCCTGAGCTCTCCACTCCTCCAGGACAGCGCTGAGTACCCCTGGGAGCCCGCCGTGCCGCCGGAGCAGATGCCCATCGGGCTGTCGGGAACGTGGAAGTACGTCATCGGCGAGGGGCCGGGGACGATCGTCGTTTCCTCCGGCATATGGCTGGACGAGGCCGAGGCCATGTACTTCGTCCCTTCACAGGAGCGTCAAGAGCTCGATCGGCTGGCTCACCTGTTGGCGGATCTCTCCTCCTGGGTCACCCCGGACGGATGGGTGGAGGCGGAGTCGGCTCTGTACGAGGCTACCGACTACCTGCTGTGGGTGACGGTGTGGCCGCTGCCGGTCCCCGACGGGACCGTCTCTGGTGTCGGAATCACGTGGCCGTTCGAGGCGTCTCTCGAGGAGTTCGGCGATGTCGTCACAAGCGGAGAGGCTGAAGGCGGAGAGGTTGTGGGCCGCTGCGGATATCTCGATGGATCCGATGCGGCGAGCCTGGTAACCACCCTCACTGGGCTGGGCTTCGCCCCCTCGGTCCGCATCGACGCGCAGTCCCAGGCCCACATGGACCTTTCTACGGACACCGGCTGGGTCAGCCTCTACCTCAGTGCCCGGACCGTGGGTGGATTCCCAACCTGTGCCGACGCCGCTCGGGCCCTCCCGCCGTACTGAGGGCCTGAACGGGGTCAGCGTGGGCCAACCCCCTCCAGGCTGAGGAGGAAGCGCTTGTTCTCCAGGCCACCGGTGTAGCCGCCGATGCCGCCGTCGGCGTGGATGACGCGGTGGCAGGGCACGACGATGGGAATCGGGTTACCGGCCAGGGCATTGCCAGCCGCCCGTGCGGCGCGCGGTGAGCCGGCGGCGGCCGCCACGTCCCCGTAGCTCGCCGTCTCTCCAAACGGGATCTCGGCCGTGGCCCGCAGCACGCCCTGGTTGAAGCCGTGGACCAGGGTCCAGTCGATCGGCAGGTCAAAGGTCCGTCGTCGTGCCTCGAAGTAATCATCGAGCTGCTCCCGGACGACATCGGTGCGCTCCGGCGCCAGAAGGACCCGTGGAGACACATGCTCGGCGACCTCATCCGCCACCTGGCCGAAGTTCTCGCGGTCATACGCCACGCGGACCAGGCCCCGCGGCGTGACGAAGACCGCGATCGGACCCAACGGCGTGTCGAGCGTGGCCCAGGCGACGTCGAGCAGCCCTTCCGCATCAGCGCGGCGGGCCAGCTCGGCCGTCACTCGCGATGGATCAATCGCCGGAGTCGGGGGCCGGGAGAGCCGTTGCTCGAGATCGGTCATCGGTCAGTTACCTGGATCCGCAAGCGGCGCAGACCAGCGCTGACGTTCTGACGGGCGGCTTCCTCGGAGGTGCCCATCCGGTCGGCGATCTGGCGGTAGTCCAGGTCGAGCACGTACCGATGAACGACGGCCTCGCGCTGCTTGGCGGGCAGCTCGCGGACGGCGCCCCACAGCCCGTCATCGGGGAGCGGGGCGGGGACGGTACGCGGCTCGGCGCCCGGCGCCATGCCGTCGAACCCGACGGTTGGACGGCGGGCCCGCTGCCGGATGGCATCGGTCGCCTTGTGGTGGGCAATGGTGTACAGCCACGCCCGGAGGTTGTCCGCATTGCGCAGCCGAGGATAGGCACGGAGGGCAGCCATGAACGTCTCCTGCAGGCAGTCCTCCGCCGCATCCACGCCGACGCAGCCGACCAGGAACCGATGCAGCTCGGTCGCATGATCGTC
>DATFEC010000086.1:0-4521 GCA_035251655.1 Candidatus Limnocylindria bacterium
TGGTACAGCTCCGCGATGACCGGGGTCATCAACGCGGCCCACTCCCGCGGCGTGAAGGTGGTGCTCACGATCACGATGATGGCCTGGGACGCCAGCTCCGCGGCCCAGCAGTCGACCCTGCTCGGCAGCGCGACGAACCGCTCCCGCGTCATCGAGGCCATCGTGGCCGCGGTCCGTGACCGGAATGCCGACGGCGTGAACCTCGACTTCGAGCCGGTAGCCGTGGCCGACCGGGATCGGTACACATCATTTGTTCGCGAGCTGAAGACCGCCCTGGTCAGCGCGGGCGTCGGTTCCCACGTCACGGTGTGCACCATGGCCGGGGCCGCAACCTGGGCCACTGGCTACGACCTTGCGGGCCTCGTTGCCCCGGGGGCGGCGGACGCGGTCTTCGTCATGGGTTACGACTACTCATGGTCGGGATCCGCCCGAGCCGGCGGCGTGGCGCCGATGAGCTCACCGTACATGCTCGACGTCACCGAGTCGGTCACGGACTACCTCGAGTTGATGCCTGCCGACAAGATCATCTGGGGCGTTCCGTACTACGGACGCACGTGGCGGACCCAATCCTCCGACCTCAACGCTCTGACCAAACCGGGAGCGTCAGCCTCGTCGGCGGCCTACTACTACACCGCGAACCTCAACCTCGCCTCACAGAACGGTCGGCAGTGGGACCCGGTCGGCCAGGTGCCCTGGTTCCGATACTACGACTCGGCGGCTGCGTCATGGGTCCAGGGGTACTACGACGACGCCGTGTCGCTTGCGGCCAAGTGGGACATGGTGAACCAGCGTGGGTTGCTGGGCACCGGGATGTGGACGCTGCTCATGGACGCGGGACGGCAGGAACTGTGGAATCTCCTGGATATCAAGTTCGGGCAGGGCACCGCGATCGTCGGCCAGGCGACCTTCAACCCGACGCGCTCGGTTTCGTTCGCGTCAGGCACACACACCGGCTTCCTGTACAACTCCGCCGGCCAGGTGACCGGGACAAAGACCTACACGCTCGCCGCCGCCTCCGGAGCCGCGGCCTCGGGGGAGGCGACGATCAACGGCGTGCACCACGTGCTCATTGCGAACGGCGTATGGGCGGGATTCTGGGTGCCGACCTCGAGCCGAGTCGTCCTCGGACCGGCGACGACGACGCCGCCACCGCCACCCGCGGTTCCCGGCGAGCTCAACCCGCCGGGGCTCCTGACCTTCAGCCCCGGCACGCACACCGGGTACCAGTTCAACAGCTCGGGTGCGGTGACCGCCTCCAGGACGTACACCCTCGGCGCCTACTCGTCGGCGTCAGCGTCGCGGCGGACCACGCCGTCCGGGCGGACCGGGACCTGGTTCCTGGTGATGAACGGGGTCTGGGCCGGATACTGGATCCAGGAGTCAGGCCGCGTTTACCTCCCCGGCTTCGTCGATCGCCAGGACTTCAGTTCGCCTCGCCCGGTGTCCTTCGCGGCCGGCGCCCACACCGGGTTTGCGTTCAGCACGAGCGGCGGGGTCACCGGAACGCGGACGTATACCCTGGCCCGCCCCTCGAGTGCGGCGGCGAGCGCTCGGGCGGTCATCAACGGGGTTGGCTACGTGCTGATCACGAACGGGGTCTGGGCCGGCTACTGGCTCCCTCAATCGAGCCGGGTGGTGCTCAGCTAGTCGATTCTCGAGGGCGGGCTCGAACTCGCTCCCAGACGCTCCCCATGCCGGCCCAGTGGCGTTCGACCCCGAAACGCTCGGCGGTGGTGGCCACGGCCACCGGGTCGTAGTCGGGCACGGCTGCCAGCGCCGCCTCAAAGTCGCCATCGGCGACCAGCGTTCCATTAACGCCCTCGGTCACGATGTCGACCAGTCCACCGACGGCCGAGGCCACCACCCAGCGTCCGGCGGCGATCGCCTCCACCGCGACCACGCCGTACGGCTCCGCCTCGGAGGGGACGAGGACGACGTCATGGGCTGCCATGAGCGCAGGGACCTCGGCTGGATCGATTTCTCGGATCCCGGGTCCGGCGAGCGTCGTCGCCAGCCGACGAGCAATGTCCACACCCTTGTGCGGGACCGTGCCGCCGAGGTACAGGACCGACCGATCATGCGGTCGTGGACGCGGTGAGAAACGCGCCAGGTCGATGCCGGGTGGGATCACCTCCGCCGATCCGCCGAGGCTCCGCACGTGGTCCGCGGACTCGGCCGAGTTCGTGACGACGGCATCCGCCCCGCGCAGGACCCGCCGGGCCAGCCATCGCCGCCAGCAGGAGCCGCGCGCCGCCTCGCGCACGTCTCCCCCGTGCGCGTAGACGACCAGCGGGCGCTGACGCAGCCGGGCCGCTACGAGGGCGATCGGCCCCGTCGGGAGGACGAAATGGCCTTCAACCCCGTCGTACCGGCCGCGGGCGGTGACCGCCTCCCAGGTCAGACGCGCAAATCGGACCCATCGCGATCCGCCGTAGTACCGCGGTGCCACGACCCGGGCGTGGACGTCAGGATCTCCCAGGCGCTCCCGGACGAAGGCCCCGGCGGCCGGACGATCGGGCGTCGGATACCGGGCGGTCACAACCAGCAGCCGCATGGGGCGGGACGGTAGCACGGGTAGAATCGGGCGCAGTGTCGACCATCGCCGCACCCCGCCGCGCCGACGGGCGTCTCCCGAACCAGCTCCGGCCGGTCAAGATCCTGCCCGACTACTTGAAGTTCGCGGAGGGATCAGCGCTCATCCGGGTCGGGGAGACGCGGGTCCTGTGCGCGGCCACGCTCGAGGATCGGGTACCTCCGTTTCTCCGCGGCAAGGGCACCGGCTGGGTCACCGCGGAGTACTCCATGCTCCCGCGTGCCGGGACGGAGCGGACGCCGCGCGAGGCTGCTACCGGCAAGATCGGGGGGAGGACGCACGAGATCCAGCGCCTGATCGGCCGGTCCCTGCGCTCGGTGGTCGACATGGCCGGCCTCGGCGAGCGGAGCCTGACGTTGGACTGCGACGTCCTCCAGGCCGACGGCGGAACGCGCACGGCCTCGATCACCGGTGCGTACGTGGCGCTAGCCCGCGCCCTCCACAGGTACGGGATGGAGCGACTCCTGACCGGGCAGGTGGCCGCCGTGAGCGTCGGGCTGAGTGCCGCCGGGCCGTTGCTCGACCTGGACTACGCAGAGGACTCGACCGCGGGCGTGGACTTCAACGTCGTCATGCTCGACGACGGCCGCTTCGTGGAGATCCAGGGCACGGCGGAGCACACCCCATTCAGCACGGAGCAGATGACCGAGATGGTCGCGCTGGCGGCCGCCGGCATCCGGCAGCTGTACGAGCTCCAGCGCGAGGCGATCGCGGCCCCCGCCGCCGAGTGACCCGGCTCCTGGTCGCCACCCACAACGACGGCAAGCTGGCCGAATTCCGACGCCTGCTGGCCCCCCTCGACGCTGAGGTTGTCAGCGCCGACGACCTCGGCCTGGACCTCGACGTTCCTGAGCCCCACGACACCTACGCGGAGAATGCCGCCGACAAGGCCGCAGCCTTCTGTCGGGCATCGAGGGAGATCACCGTGGCCGACGACTCGGGCATCGAGGTCGCCGCCCTCGGCTGGGGCCCCGGCGCCCGTTCGGCGCGGTTTGCCTCTGACGATGGCCTGACCGGCGCGGACCTCCTCCTCCAGCAGATGGCGGGGACGGAGGATCGGCGCGCGCGGATGGTCTGCTGGCTGGCCGTGGCCGAGCCAGCTGGAGACCAGACCGATGCTGTTGCGGTCGAGCTGTTCGCCGGCGTCGTGGAGGGAGAGGTCGCCCGGGAGCGGCGGGGTGTCGGTGGGTTTGGCTACGACCCGGTCTTCGAGCTGCCAGATGGACGGACAACCGCCGAGCTGGGGGAGGGAGAGAAGGACACGCTCTCTCATCGGGGCCGCGCGGTACAAGCCGCGATGCCCCGCCTGAGGGAGCTCCTCTCTGCCCACGCTAGAATGCCGGCGACAGCGGAGGACGCATGAACGAAGCCTCGTCCGTGCGCGTCCACCCCAGCGCCGATGTCTCTGCCGAGGCGAGCATCGGCCCCGGCACCAGCATCTGGAACCATGCCCAGGTCCGCGAGCGTGCCCGGATCGGGATGGATTGCGTGATCGGCAAGAACGTCTACGTCGACTTCGAGGTCGTCGTCGGCGATCGGGTGAAGATCCAGAACAATGCGTCGCTGTACCACGGCGTGACGGTGGAGGACGGCGTGTTCATCGGTCCGCACGTCTGCCTCACCAACGATCGCCTGCCACGCGCGATCAACCCGGACGGCACGCGAAAATCCGACGCCGATTGGCAGGTGGGCCCGATCCGGGTCAGGTCCGGCGCGGCGCTTGGTGCGGCCAGCGTCATCGTGCCGGGCGTGACCATCGGCCGCTGGGCGCTCGTCGGGGCCGGCAGCGTGGTCACCGGCGACGTGGCCGACTACGCCCTGGTGGTCGGCAACCCGGCTCGTCGCATTGGCAGCGCCTGTCCGTGCGGGGAGCCGCTCCGGGACGGGCCTGACGGAACCCCGTTCGCCGGTCCATGCCCCAACTGCGA
>DATFEC010000050.1:0-7850 GCA_035251655.1 Candidatus Limnocylindria bacterium
CGACGGGTGCGCGCCTGATCATCTTCGACCGCCGGGGCACGGGGCTCTCGGATGCGATTGCGGAAGCTCCGGCCCTGGACACGATGATGGACGACGTCCGTGCCGTCATGGACGACGCCGGTTCTGAGCGAGCGGTTCAGATCGGAGTAACAGTCAGCTGCGCCTTGATGGCCCTGTTCGCCGCGACGTTCCCCGAGCGGTCTCTCGGGCTGGTCTTGATTCACGCCCTCGCCAAGACGGCCTCGGCCCCGGATTATCCATGGGGCGAGAGCGCGGAGGACCACCGCGAGGAGACAGATCGCATCGCCGCCGGCTGGGGCACCGGCCAGTTCGAGCAGTGGTTCCTCGCGGATGTGAACGACCCTCGAGCCGACGACCCGCGCTACATCGCGGCCACCGCCAGGTATTTCCGACACGCGATGAGCCCGGGGATGGCCGTGCTCCAGAACCGCGTCTGGTTCCAGACCGATTATCGTCACGTGTTGCCGGCCATCCACGTGCCGACGCTGGTGGTCGATCGGCGTGCTGACCCGGCCGTCAGCGGTCATCTCGCAGGCCTGATTCCCGGAGCGGAGATGGTCCATCTCCCGAATGAGCCGCGCCTGCCGTGGATCCCGGGTTCAGACCGGACCGCGGCTGAGATCGAGCGCTTCGTGGCCGCCATCCGTGAAGAACAGAGCGATCTGGAGCGTGTCCTGGCCACCGTCCTGTTCACCGACGTGGTGGACTCCACGGCCCGCGCATCGGAAATGGGGGAGTCCGTCTGGGGCGAACGGATGGCAGAGCACGACCAGATCGTTCGGGCACACCTGGCGAGGTACCGCGGGCGGGAGATCAAGACTCTGGGGGATGGCTTTTTGGCCACCTTTGACGGTCCGGCCCGTGCCATCCGCTGCGCGCGGAGCATCGCGAGTTCGGTTCAGAGGACAGGGATCGACATTCGGGCCGGGCTGCATACCGGGGAGCTGACCCTCCGGGGGGAGGACGTGGAGGGGATCGCGGTGGCAACTGCCGCGCGCGTCATGTCGCTGGCGGAGCCTGGGGAGATCCTCGTCTCGGGCACGGTCAAGGATCTGGTTGCCGGTTCTGGGCTGAGCTTCGAGGATCGGGGCGAGCATGCCCTCAAGGGGGTCGAGGGAACCTGGCGCCTGTTCGCGGTCGGCGCCGGCCCCGAGAGCTAGGGGGTAACGACCCTGCGCGCCGGGGTAGGATGTCCACCATTCCGCTCTGCTTGAGCGTGAACGGGCGCCGGTAGCTCAGTGGATAGAGCGGGTGGCTTCGGACCAGAGACCCGGATGCGCTGTGGCACGAGCGCGGCTTCCTGACCAAGTAGGACTAGGTTTTCCGCTGTCGACTTCGGTCTGTGCTGGTAGCTCAGCGCACGCTAGCCGGGCGCCCTGCTCGGTCCCACGTCCGCAGAACGTGCAACCGATGCGGCGCCGTGTTCTTTGCCGGTAGGTTCACTGCGAAGTACTGCTCCGGGCCTGTCGCCAGGCCGCTCATTGCGAGCGGCAACGAGGTAGTCGAACAGGCCGGTGAACGTTCCGTGGTGATCTGAGCGTCATGTAAGGGAACGGGAACATGCGGTTCTCCCGAAGATGATCGGAGTCAGGTTCGATTGAGGCCCCTTGTGACGTCTGGTGCGCTGGCTGAGAAGGAATCGTCGGCACGGGCCGATGCCTTCCGCCAGCTCGCCGATCGCCACCTTGAGAGCAGCTACCGGCTGGCGCTAGTGATCATGGGCCAGCCCGCGGACGCACAAGACGCCGTCCAAGAGGCATTCGTGCTCGCCTGGCGCAAGTGGGGCACGCTCCGGGACCAGGCGAAGTTCGAGCGATGGTTTGATCGGATTCTGGTCAACACCTGTCGATCACGGATGCGCTCCGCGTCGCGCTGGCAGACCCAGGATCTTTCCGAGGACCTGGCGCTCGCCCGCGAATCGTATGGCGACGTTATCGAGCGCGACGTGCTCTTCCAGGCCATGCGGCGGTTGTCGGCAGACCACCGGGTGGTGGTTGGCCTCCGCTTCTATCGCGACCTGACTGTAGAGGACATCGCGAAGCGCACCGGTGCTCGCCCTGGAACCGTGAAGTCTCGCCTCCACCACGCTCTCCGCCAGCTTCGTGAGCTGATGTCGGAGGCCGGGTACGAGGAGATGGAGTCGTGACCGAGATGACTGATTCGCAGTTCGAAGCGCACATCCGCACCTCGATCCGGCGGCGGGTCGGCGATGCATCCGTTCCGTCTGGGCTGCGGTATGCGGTCTTCGCGATTCCCGATGCGCAGCCCGCGCCAACGGATATGCCCGGGTCGCGCCGGCTCCTCATCGTGCTCGCGGTCGGCATGCTGATGATCCTGGCGGCGAGTGGCGTGATCGCCGTGGGATCGGGGCTTATTCGCCTGCCGTGGCCCGACGTCTCGGACCCGGACGGTGGCGCGACGACGATCTTCCGTGACCTGGGGCTGGCGAGCGTCACGGTGTCAAGTTCAGACCACGGCGGCGACGTCGGTGGGGAGGAGTTGATTGCAGAGCTCGGGGTTGTACCGCAGTCTGATGGGAGCATCCTCGTCGCCCGGATAACGGGCGCTAGCCTTGTGCTGACCCGGCTCGACGCGCTCGGAAGGATCGATGGGACGTTTGGAGCCGATGGAAGGATGCAGGTCCGGCACGGCTGGGACCCGATCGTCCGTGCCTTCGCAACCCAGGCGGACGGCAGCGTGGTGGTGCTCTCGGAGGAAGGGCTTGGGCAGTTCGTGATCACGAAATACCTCGCCGACGGCGAGGTTGACGCGAGATTCGGGGATGGCGCCGTCAATTTCAGGCAGTCGGGGGAGGGAACGGCTATCGGGGCGGCGATCCAACCCGACGGTAGGGTCGTCATCGCCGGTTCGAGCGGGATGGGGGGCGGTCGTCCCGACGCTGTCCAGTTTGTCCTTCGTCGGTTCAACACCAACGGGACGTCCGATGCTTCCTTCGGAGGAGGGGAAGTTCGCCATCAGCTTTCGTCGGGCCAAGACCCGGTTGGTGGCCTTCTGATTCAGTCCGACGGGCGCATTCTGGTCGTCGGATCGACGGGCTGGATGACACCGGGGGGCGCTGACAATGACATTGCCCTCGTGGCCTGGCTGCCTGACGGGACGATCGACGACTCGTTTGGCAGCGCCAACGGGGCCATCCAGCTCCACGTGCCGGGCACGGGAGCGAACTATGGACGGGCCGTAGCTCAGCAGGCAGGCGAACGACTGATCGTGCTGGGCTCAGTAGCGGAAACCTCGCGCCCTGCCCTCGCCCGCATCTTCCCCGACGGGCGCCTCGATTCGAGTTTTGGGAATGCCGGCTTCGTGACCCTGCCCGCCCTGGAAGGCCCTGCGTTTCTGGCGACGCAGCCGGATGGGAAGATTCTCGTGGGCACCAACTCCCGACTTCTGCGCTTCAACCCTGATGGCAGCGCGGACGTGGACTTCGGCGATGGCGGTGCGGTGTCCCTCCCATGAGCACCGGCGAGCACGGATCTCCACCCGAAGCGTCAGCCCGCCGGACTCCCGGCGATTCGACCTCTCGGGGACCCGCGGTAGCCGGGATGGGCGTCGGGAGCCGGCGGTCAGCCTCCAGACTGCGCGCGTGATCGGTCGGCTAGTTCTCGGCGCAGCGCTCGTTGTCGTCTTGGCGGCGTGCAGTAGTCCCGGGGCCACCCCCCGTGCGTCGTCCTCGCTCACGCCCAGCCGGTCGCCATTGCCATCGTCGCCGTCGTCCGGGCCGAGGTTGCCCCTGGTCGGCACCATCATGCTGTGGGATGAACTGGCCTGGCCGATCCCGGCACCGGACAGCCCATGCACGGGCATGGGCGAGTGGGACGACGTTGCCGCAGGGGCGACAGTCGTTGTCCTCGACCCGGCGGGGCACCGCGTCGCCACCGGATCAGTGGATGGCGGGAACCGCGGTCCGAGCAGCCAATGCACGTTCACCTTCTTTGTGGAAGAGCTGCCGTATGCGGAGTCCTATACGTTGCGCATCGGCGAACAGGAACCGTTGACCTACTCCCGGGCGAAACTCAAGAGCGCAGACCCGAACCAGTTGTCCGTGGACGTGCGGCTCGGGTACGACTGATAGGGACTCCCTGCCCGAAGCGGCACGCTCGCGGCAGCCCACGCCTGCCCTCGGCCGCGAGGACCGCTGATGGCCATCGCAAGCGATATAGAGCGCATCGAGTTGGTCATTCGTGAGACGCTCGCGGGGTGGCTGACGAAGAGCGATTCCGCGCTGCCGTCCGGGGTGCCGACCGCTTCCTGAACGCGTGGCACGGTGGCCCCGGAGCGCGGGGCCGGATGCTCGCGGTCGCGGAGGCGATCGACGAGGACGAACGATTCGACCACTACGGGGCTGGCGAGCGGATCGAGCGGCTCGAGGGGCGCATCGCCGAGCTGCTGGGCAAGGAAGTCGCGGTGTTCATGCCGAGCGGGACGATGGCGCAGCCGATCGCCCTTCGGATCTGGAGCGATCGCCGCGGCATCCGCACGGTCGCCTTCCATCCGACCTGCCACCTCGAGATCCACGAGGAGAAGGGATACCAGTGGGTCCATGGGCTTCACAGCAAGCTCGTCGGTGATTCGAACCGACTGATCACGCTCGATGACCTCACGTCGATCCGGGAGCCGGTTGCGGCGCTACTCCTGGAGCTACCGCAGCGAGAGATCGGCGGGCTTCTGCCGTCCTGGAAAGATCTCGTGGCACAGGTCGAATGGGCCCGGGAGCGGAACGTCGCGACGCACCTCGACGGGGCTCGCTTCTGGGAGGCGCAGCCGTTCTACCGGCGGTCGCACGCCGACATCGCGGGGCTGTTCGACAGCGTCTATGTGTCGTTTTACAAGGGGCTCGGCGGGATCGCGGGCGCCGCGCTCGCCGGCGACGCCGAGTTTGTCGCCGAGGCGCGAGTCTGGCAGCGGCGCCTGGGCGGGAACCTCCCAACTCTGCACCCGTTCGTGGTCGCGGCCGAAGTCGCGCTCGACGAGCGGCTCGACCGGATGCCCGTCTACGCCAAGCACGCCCAGGCCCTTGCGGAGGCCCTCGCGAAAGTTGACGGCATCGAGATCGTGCCCGACCCACCCCAGAGCCCGCTATTTCACATTCTGCTCCGAGGGAACGGCGATCGACTCGGCGATGCCGCACTGTCGATCGCCGAGGAACGAAAGGTCTTCCTCTTCGCGGAGCCGACCTCGACCACATCGCCGACCTGGCAGCGCCACGAGGTGTTGGTCGGCGAGGTCACGCTCGCCATCGGGCCGGCAGAGCTCGCCAGCCTCTACGCCGAGGTGCTCGCGCGCGCAGCCATGCCTCAGCGACGCAAAGGGACAAGCAAGCGCGGGTGAGCACCTCGGCCGACCGCATCTGGACGGTGCGGCGGATAGCGAGCCGGACTCTCGCTCTCTGAGTGCTATGGTCAACGCTTCTCAGACTTTCCCGCTCAGTTTGAGCGTGAACGGGCGCCGGTAGCTCAGTGGATAGAGCGGGTGGCTTCGGACCACCAGGCCGCGGGTTCGAATCCTGCCCGGCGCGCCACCCCGGATTTCAGTGGGCGACCTCGATCCAGCGCACGGCCGCGAGGTGCAGGCGCGGTCCGGTCGCGCGGGCGACGACCACCATCACGACGGTCTCGCAATGTGGGCAGCGCACGACGTCGCCGGGTCCTGACGGGTAGACCACCAGCGTGCCGAACAGCGACACCTTGCCGCACACCGCGCAGCAGCCGCGGGCATCGGTCATCTCCTGACCAAAGGCGTCGTAGAACAGGCCACCCAGGGCGTTCCCGTCGAGATGCCGATCGCTGCTCATCCTCACGCTCCAGTGGGACCGAATCGCTCGGTCCGGATCGTGGCCGGCTCGTGCCCAAGCTCCACCAGGGTCGAGGCGACTGCCTCGACGAACCCGGTCGGCCCGCAGACGAACGCGAGGGGCGTCTCTTCCGGGGGCCAGGCGACCTCTTCGAGCAGGGCGCGGTCGACGCGCCCCGCGCGGCCAGTCCAGCCCGGCGGCGCATCCCGGGTCAGGGTCTGAATGACCTCGATGCCATCGATCCCGGACGACGCCTGCAACTCCTCGCGATAGATGATGTCCACCGCCGAGCGCCACGATTGGACGAAGCGGATCGGCGTGCGGTCGCCAGATCCCTGTCGAGCGCGAACCATGGCCATCAGAGGCACGATGCCGCTTCCGCCGGCGGCCAGGAGGAGCGGTCCGCCCGTGCCCGGCTCCCATACGAAATAGCCGCCGATGGGACCGCGCAGCTCGATCCGGTCGCCGATGCGCAGCTCGTCGACGAGGTACGAGGACACCTCGCCGTCCTCGATCCGCTCGACAGTGATCGTGACCCGAGCGTCATTGGTCGGGGTGGCGATGGAGTAGCTGCGCTGCGCCTGGTAGCCGTCCTCGGCGGTGAGCCGGATATCGACGTGCTGTCCCGGCCGATGCCCAGGCCAGCCCGCGCAGTCCAGCACCAGGCTTCGCACGCGCGGCGTCTCGTCGACCCGGTCGCGAACCGTGGCCGGCGTCCAGCTCAGTCGCCCGCGTAGCGCTGTTCGCGCCATGGGTCGCCATAGTTGTGATAGCCGTACCCTTCCCAGAATCCGGGCTCATCCGACGCGCGCAGCTCCAGCCCGCGGACCCATTTCGCGCTCTTCCAGAAATACAGGTGCGGGACGAGCAGCCGTGCCGGCCCGCCATGCTCGGCCGCCAGCGGTTGCCCGTCGTAGTCGTACGCGATCCACGCCTTGCCGTTGGTCAGGTCCTCGAGCGGAAGGTTCGTGGTGTAGCCCCCGTGGCTGTGGGCCGTGACGTACTCCGCGGCGGTGTCGATCCCGTCGAGCAGGACGTCGAGCGACACGCCTTTCCAGGCGCTGTCGAGCTTCGTCCATTTCGTCACGCAGTGGATGTCGACGGTCACGTCCTGAGCGGGGAGGGAAGTGAACTCGGCCCAGGTCCACGACCGCGGGCTGTCGACCTCGCCGTCAATCGTCAGCCGCCACTGGTCGAGCGAGATCTGCGGCGTCGGCCCGGCCGACAGGACCGGGAAGTCAGCGGTGACGTATTGGCCCGGCGGCACCCGCTCAGCCGGAGCCTCGACCCGTCGCCGACCCTGGAACCCCCGCGAGATGAAGCTCATCGGTCCGCCTCCCTGCTCACGGTCAGTGTCCGGTTCTCTGCTGCCGGTGTCTAGTCCAAGTGGTAGGGGACGTCGACGACGATCGTGTTGCGGCGCCCGAACAGCCGGAGCTTGAGACGCAGGCTCGACTGGTTGTGGAGGAAGTTCTCCCACCAGTGACGGGGCACGATCTCGGACAGCACGACGACCACCGGCCGTGACGGGTCCTGCGACTGGAGCGCGTCCATGTAGCGCAGCAGCGGCCCCATCAGTGCACGGTACGGCGACTCCACCACCACGAGCTCCATCCCATTGCCGAGCGCGGTCCACTGCTCGCGGAGCGCGCCTGCATCCGCTGCGTCGTTCGTGACGTGGATGGCGGTGGCCCGATCGCTCAGTTTGCGGGCGAAAGTGAGCGCTCCCAAGGCGGGCCGATCGAGGCGGGCAATCGGCACGATGACGATCGGCTCGGCGGTGGAGACGGTGGTCGCGGCTGCGAGATCGGTGCGCAGGGCCTCGTCGAAAGATCGGTAATGGCGGCGGATCCCGGTCAGCATGGCCATCATCAGGGGCACCAGGACGATGACCACCCACGCCCCGGAGGTGAAGTTGCTGACCCCGACCACCAGCGCCACGACCGCCGTGGTCGCCGCGCCGAGCCCGTTGATGACCAGTCCCCGCTGCCAGCCCGGCTCGCGGCGGGTCCACCAGCGG
>DATFEC010000241.1:0-5257 GCA_035251655.1 Candidatus Limnocylindria bacterium
CGAGGAGCCGACCAGCGGGACGGTCTACCTCGGCGACCAGGACGTCACCGGCCTCCCCCCGTTCAAGCGCAACGTCAACACCGTCTTCCAGAACTACGCCCTCTTCCCGCACCTGTCGATCTACGAGAACGTCGCGTTCGGTCTCCGGCGCAAGAAGGTTCCCGACTCGGAGATCAAGACCCGGGTCGGCGAGATGCTCGAGCTGGTCGAGCTGCCCGGTTTCGAGCAGCGCAAGCCGACCATGCTCTCCGGCGGCCAGCAGCAGCGAGTGGCCCTGGCGCGGGCGCTGATCAACCACCCCCAGGTCCTCCTCCTCGATGAGCCGCTGGGCGCCCTGGATCTGAAGCTCCGCAAGCAGATGCAGATCGAGCTGAAGCGCATCCAGTCCGAGGTCGGGATCACGTTCATCTACGTGACCCACGACCAGGAAGAGGCCATGACCATGTCGAACCGGATCGCGGTCATGCGGGCCGGGAAGATCGAGCAGCTGGGCGACCCGGAGAGCCTCTACGAGCGCCCGAAGACCGCCTTCGTTGCGGGTTTCCTCGGCGTCTCCAACCTCCTGGAGGGCGAGGTCGCGGGCCACGAGGGCGGCATGATCTCCATTCGTCTTTCGGATGGGACTGTCATCCGCGCCCCGGCCGGCGAGGACGGCCAGCCGCAGGTTCGCCTCGGTGTGAGGCCCGAAAAGCTGCGCGTCGTACCGATGAACAACGGACAGACCGCCGCAGCGACCGACCTCAATGCGGTCGAGGCCACCATCCTCGACTCGAGCTACATCGGGGTCAGCACCCAGTACCTCGTTGAGACCCGCGATGGACACCGGATGACCGCTTATTCCCAGAACCTGGAGACTGCCAGCGTGGCCGAGGCCATGGCTGACGGCCAGAAGGTTCACATCACCTGGCAGCCCCGTCACACGTTCGTCATTGCCGGTGCGGCCGAGCACGCCGCCGGCGACCCCCACGCCCCGGAGGAGGAAGGAGACCTCGATGTCTGACGTGCCGCGCCACCAGTTGACCCCGATCGAGCTGGCCATCGAGCGAGCCATGCGGCAGGACCGCATCAACCGACGCGCTTTCCTCGGCCGCGCGGGACGGGGCGGGATCGCGCTGGGCGCGATGCTGTCGCTGCCGGCGTTGATCGCCGCCTGCACGCCGAGTGGCGAAGGTGGAGTGACCATCGAATGGGCCAACTGGCCGGCCTATATCGACATCGACGAAGAGAGCGATCCGAACCCGACGCCCTATCCCACGATCAACGCCTTCATCGAACAGACCGGGATCAACGTCAACTACCAGGAAACGATCCAGGACAACGCCGACTTCATGCAGACCTTGCTGCCTGACCTGACCAACGGCAACGCGACCGGCTGGGATCTCATCACCCCGGGCGGATGGGTCGTCCAGAGACTGGGGGACCTGGGCTTCCTGGAGGAGATCGACCACAGCCAGCTTCCGAACTGGAGCGCAAACGCGGCCGACTACGCCGTCGGACAGTGGTTCGATCCGGACAACACCTACAGCATGTGGTGGCAGGGCGGGATCACCGGCATCGGCTACGACCCGAACCTGACCGGGCGCGAGATCACCACCTTCGACGACCTGCTGGACGAGGAGTTCGCCGGTCGGGTCGGGGGGTTCAGCGACATGCGCGACATGTTCGGCCTGACCCTGCTGAGCCTGGGGATCACGCCCGAGAACGCCACGATCGATGACGTGACGGCAGCGCAACAGAAGCTCCTGGAGGCCAACGAACGCGGGCAGTTCCGCGGCTACTACGACAACTCGTACTACGACGCGCTGGCCGCCGGCGACCTGGTGGCCTGCGTGGCGTGGTCCGGCGACGTTACCCAGATGGCCCTGTTCGACAACGCCGACGTCCAGTTCGTCATCCCGCAGGACGGCGGTATGCGCTGGAACGACAACATGGCCATCCCCAAGGGCTCGACCGAGAAGCTGGCCCAAACCATGCAGCTGATGGACTACTGGTACAGCCTGGACGCGGCTACCACGCTGTCGGAGTACATCGGCTACTTCACCGGGGTTGCCGGGGTGCAGGAACGAATCGAGGACGACGCGGCGGCCGCGCGGGAGTCCGGCGACGAGGAGACCGCCACTCAGCTGGAGGTCACCGCCGCCAGCGTCGTGCCGACCGCCGACCAGATCGATAACACGTACGTGGACAAGCAGCTCGACGAAGAAGAGGAAGCGGAGTGGAACGCCCTCTTCCTCGAGGTCCTGGGCGGCTGACAGACCCCGGCTCGGTCATCGGCTCCGTCGGCGACTGAGGCGGTGAATACTCGTCGCGGCTGGATTCCGTATGCGCTGCTGGCGCCGGGGACCATCTGGCTGGCGATCTTCTTCGCGATCCCGATGGGCTACATGCTCATGGTGTCGCTCCAGGAGGGCAACCTCAGCACCGGATTCGACCTGACCTGGAACTTCGCCATCTACCCCGAGGTCATCGCCCAGTACTGGGAGCTGTTCGTGCGGTCCATCGGCTACGCGCTGATGACCACCTTGATCACCTTCCTCATCGGCTACCCGATGGCCTACACGATTGCCTTCCGGGGCGGGCGGTTCAAGAACGTCCTGCTCCTGGTGGTCGTCCTGCCGTTCTTCGTCAGCTTCGTCATCCGCACCCTGAACTGGCGAATGGTGCTGTCCGACAACGGGATGGTGTTCGGCACACTGAAGGACCTCGGGATCCTGGACCCAGCGTTCCATTTCCTGGCCACGCCGGCGTCGGTCATCTTCGGGCTGACATACAACTTCCTGCCGTTCATGATCCTGCCGCTGTACGTGGCGCTGGAAAAGATCGACCGACGGTTGATCGAGGCCGCGACGGACCTCTATGCCAGCCGGTTGCAGGCGTTCCTGCGGATCACGTTCATCCTGTCACTGCCGGGGGTCGTGGCGGGGTCGCTCCTGACGTTCATCCCGGCGGTTGGCGACTTCATCAACGCCGAGATCATCGGGGCAGGCAACCCGGACTCGATCATGATCGGCAACATCATCCAGTTCAAATTCATCAATGCCAACGACTACCCGGCCGCAGCAGCCTTGGCATTCGTCCTCGTCATCGGGGTGATGGCCCTGGTCGCGGTCTACACCCGGCTGGTCGGCAGCGAGCGGCTGACCGAGTCATGAGCCGATGACCGCCGGAACACGCCTCTCTGGCATTGCGTTGCCGGTGTTCACCGCGCTGGTGGTGGTCTTCCTGTTCCTGCCGATCGCGGTAATGATCCTGTTCAGCTTCAATGATCCCGCCGGGCGGCAGAACATCACCTGGCAGGGATTCACCCTGTCGAACTACGTGACCGTCTGGAGCCGTCCGGACATCACCGGGCCCCTGGCCCTGAGCCTGATCATTGCCGCCATCTCGACCGTGGTGGCGACCACCCTGGGAACGATGATGGGCATTGCCCTGACCCGCTACCGGTTCCGCGGGGAAGGAGCCAGCAACCTGCTGATCTTCATCCCGATGACGGCACCCGAGATCATCCTTGGCGCTTCGCTGCTCACGATGTGGGTGAGCTTCGGCGTAGAACGCGGGTTCGGAACAATTCTGATCAGCCACATCATGTTCAACATCTCGTTCGTGGTGGTCACCATCCGGGCCCGGCTATCCGGCTTGAATCGCTCCCTCGAGGAGGCGGGGCAGGATCTCTACGCCGATGGATCGACGACCTTCCGCAAGGTGACACTTCCGCTGATCTTTCCGGGGATCCTGGCCGCGGGGCTCCTCGCGTTCGCGCTGTCGATTGATGATTACGTCATCACCCTGTTCAGCGCGGGTCGGACGCTGACCTTCCCGCTGTGGGTGGTGGGGGTGAGCCGGCTCGGCATTCCACCCGAGGTCAATGTCCTTGGCACGCTCATCCTCCTGATCGCGTTCCTGTTCATCGCGGTCCAGACCTGGTCCGGAAGGCGTGCCGGGCGGCGCGAGGCGGGCCCCGTCACGATGGTCGGCCGCTAGGCGGCGTCGATCCGAGCCGCTACCCTTCCCGCGTGACCACCGAGACCGCACCGTCCCAGGTCGACCCGCGCGCCGATGACTCGTCGGTATGGCTCGCGCGCCGGGCCGGTGTCCCCGCCGTGTGGGCCCGCTACACCGAGCTCGTCGCTGACCGCGGGGAAGGCTCATGGATCGTCACCGATGACGGTGATCGGTACCTGGACTACACGTGTGGGATCGGGGTCACGAACACGGGGCACGCCCATCCCCGGGTGGCGGCGGCGATCGCCGAGCAGGCGGGCCGGATCATCCACGCCCAGCAGAACATCCTGTATCACAAGCCCGGCCTCGAGCTCCACGAGCGGCTGCCGCGCTACTTCCCGGGTGCGACCGACGGGATGGACGAGGCCGGCAGCGAGATCGGCCTCTTCCTGTCCAACTCCGGTGCCGAGGCGATCGAGGCCGCCGTCAAGCTGGCGAAAATCGCCACCCACCGGCCCGCGGTCGTCGCGTTCCGCGGCGGCTTCCATGGCCGGACCCACGGAACGATGTCGCTCACCAGCTCGGCGATCAAGAACCGGGGCCATTACGAGCCGCTCCTCGCATCGGTCTATTTCGCGCCGTACCCGTACGCCCTGCGCAACCCGACCGGCAGGACCGATGCCGACGCACTGGCCTGGACGATGTCGCAGCTCGACGAGCTGTTCGCCACGCTCGTGTTCCCCGAGGACGTGGCCGCCTTCCTGGTCGAGCCGGTGCTTGGAGAAGGCGGGTACGTCGTGCCACCGGACGAGTTCCTGCCCGCCCTGCGGGAACTGGCCGACCGCCACGGGATCCTGCTCATCGTCGACGAGATCCAGTCCGGCTATGGCCGCACGGGCCGCTTCTTCGCCACCGAGTGGAGTGGCGTCCGCCCCGACATCGTGGTCATGGCCAAGGGCATCGCCTCGGGCATGCCGCTGTCCGGCATCCTCGCCTCGCGCGAGCTACTGAACCAATTCCCGCCTGGCGGCCATGGCGGGACCTATGGCGGAAACGCGGTGGCGTGCGCGGCCGCGATCGCGACCCTCGACGTGTTCGAGGCGGAAGGGCTCACCGCCCGCGCGGAAGAACTCGGCCACCGGCTGCTCGACGGACTGCGCCAGGCCGCGGCGGGCAACCCGTACGTGGCCGAGGTCCGCGGACGGGGGCTGATGGTCGGCATCGAGTTCGCGGATCCCGAGACCCTCGCCCCGCGGCCGGACCTGGCCAAGGCCACCCTCACCGACGCGCTCATGCATCGCCTGCTGCTCCTGTC
>DATFEC010000153.1:0-3128 GCA_035251655.1 Candidatus Limnocylindria bacterium
GGAGCGCTGTGAGATTCGCTGCCGGTCACGGGCGGAACAGGTCGGTCATGTACTCGATGTCAAGGATCTCGCGCTCCACGCGGCGGGATGTGTTGACATGGAGGGCCGTGTGGGATTCGAACCCACGACACGAGGATTAAAAGTCCCCTGCTCTGCCGCTGAGCTAACGGCCCGCCCCATCGTACGGCGGCGGTCGTCGGCCCGGTAAGCCGGCCGTCAGCCCGGGGCGCTGGCCGTGGGCTCGGGGTGATGGTCGGTATTCGCCGCGGGGAGGTGGGCGTCCCTCGGTTCCGACCGGTGACCGTCCCGCGTGGATCGGTCGAAGAGCTCCGCGGCCTCCCCCGGGAAGTGCTCGATGACCGCCGCGCGGATCGGACGTCCCACGTCGTTGATCTCGCCGCGATCCGCGGTCAGTGGGCGGGGCAGGATGACGGTGCGACGTGGACGCTCGTAGCTCGCGAAGTCCGCCGTCAGGCGCTCCACCTCCTGCCGCAGCAGGCCGACGACCTCGCTTCGGCCCTCGAGCGCCTCGGTGTCCGGCACGACCAGGATCCCGGTCGCGTCCCGCCCATCGCCGAGCAGGATCGCCTGGTGGATGAAAGGTGATCCGATGACCGCATCCTCGATCGGGGCCGGTGCCACGTTCTTGCCGGTGGCCAGGACGAGGAGGTTCTTGAGCCGGCCGGTGATGCGCAGCCGGCCCGCGTCATCGAACTCTCCCACGTCGCCGGTGTGGAGCCAGCCTTCGGCATCGAGCACGCGTGCTGTCTCGGCCGGTCGGTCGAGATAGCCGAGCATGAGCTGCGGGCCGCGCGCCTGGATCTCGCCAGTGGACGGATCGAGACGCAGCTCGGTGCCCGCCACCGGCTGGCCGACGGTTCCGTATCGGTAGGACGCCGGGTGGTTGGCGGTCAGGATCGGCGCCGTCTCGGTCAGCCCGTAGCCCTCCAGGATCGGGATCCCGATCGACTCGAAGAACAGGCCCGTGGACTCGCGAAGCGCGGCGCCACCGGACAGCAGATACCGCAGCCGCCCGCCTAGCGCTCCCAGGAGTGGCGCGAGGACGGTGCGGGCCGCCACCCATCGGCGAAGGCGCAGCCAGGGCCCATCGGTCTTGCCGGCGAGATGGTTGGCGTAGTGGCGGTGGCCGAGCCCGGTCGCCCAGCCGAAGAGCGCCTGGCGATAGCGGGGACCCCGCGCGAGATCGGCGAGGACGCGCTGCTCGAGGCGTTCGAAGAACAGCGGGATGGTGGCCATCAGGGTGGGTCGGACCTCCGCCATGCCGGCCGCCCAGCGCTCGATCTGGCGCTCGGCGAAGGCCACCGTGGCGCCGACCCCGATCGGCCCCAGGATTCCAGCCCCGCGCTCGAACATGTGGCTCATGGGCAGTACCGAGAGGATGGTGTCGGCGCTGCTGATCGGGATCGCCTGAACGATGGCGTGGAACGAGTGGACGAGACTGCAGTGGGCCACGACCACCCCGAGCGGCACCCCGTCGGTGCCAATGGTATGGACGATGGTTGACACCTGGGCCGGGTGAATGGCGCGCCACGTCCGCTCCCAGCCGTCCAGCGCCGCGGACGACGGGGCGACGGCGAGATCCGCGAGTGCGGGCAGCCCGCCCGCGTCGTGGGCGTCGAACAGCACGACTGGACCGGGCAACGGCTCTTCACCCATCCCCGAGCGCAACCGGCCCAGGAGCCGCGCGTCTTCGACGATGAACCATCGGGCGCCGACGGCCCGGCTCAGGCTCGCCAGGCGGGCCGGTGGATCGCCGGGATACAGCGGGCAGGTGACCGCGCCGAGGGCCTGGCAGGCCAGGTCCGCGACGAGCCACTCGGGGCGGGATCGGCTGAGGATGACGACCCGGTCGCCGGCGCCCATGCCCAGCCCGCGCAGGCCGATGGACGTGGCCGCGACCTGGTCCCACAGCTGCTGGTACGTCCAGCTCGACCAGCCACCCGGCGCCTTCCAGCGGATAGCCTCCCGGTCCGGGTTGCGTTCCACGCTGCGCTGGACGAGGGCGACCACGCTGGCCGGAAGTTCGCCGGCAGAGAGGGTCAGGGGCTCTCCGCGGTGGATGGTCATGGCGGCGACTCCGCTGCCGGCTCCCCGGTCGGCCGCGGGAGCGACTCGGGGGAGCGCAGCCGGGTGCCGAGCGCCGCCGTCGCCAGGTCCAGCGCCAGGCACAACCCGACCGTCGCCGCGCCCGCGATGAGCACGATGAGCCCGAACTTCAGGTAGAGCCCCAACGAGAGGGGAACGACCAGAGCAGCGACTACGACCGTCACCGGGTGGTGGAGGACATAGAACGGCAGCACCATGGCACTCGCCCAGCCGAGGAACCGGGGTCGGGCGGTGAAGTAGGTGGCCGCGAACCCGACCCAAACCAGGGTCATGACCCAGGCCAGGGCCGTACGCCAGCCGATGTAGGCGAGCCCGCCCAGGCTGGCGCCAGGGGAATTCTCGATGGCGACCGGTGACCCGGAGAGCACGACCGGCAGGTACGCGACGATCACCACTGGCGCGATCCACAGTGTGATCCGTCGGCGCCCCAGGATGGCCGGCATGACCCGCGAATCGGCCATTGCGCCGATACCGATTACGAAATAGCCCAGCCACAGGACGAAGTCCGCCCAGTCACGGTATTCGGGGAACAGCGGTCGGAGGACGAGCTGCAGGGCGGCGATGGGGAGGACGAGCCAGAGCAGACCGAAACGCCCCTCCGCCACGCGGCCGATGAGCAGGTCTCGGCCCTGTTCGCGGCGCTCTCGCAGCCACGACAGGAGGGGAAGCGTGACCAGCACATAGAGGAACAGAAAGGCGAGGAACCACAGGTGGTGGCCGACATCCCCGAACCAGCGGGGATTCAGCGTCGGGTTCAAGGTAGCCACGTAGGTCGCCAGGAACTCGAGCGGACCCGCCTCGCCACCCTTCGCGACGTAGGAGACCCAGGCCTGCGGCGGGCCGAGGATCACGAGGCCCAGGACCAGCGGGATGAGCAGTCGCCGCAGGCGGAGCCCGGCATGGCCGCCGATTCCCCGTCGCTCGACGGCCAGCCACGTCGCGGCCCCGGCCAGGAAGAACATCAAGGGCATCCCGAACAGGTAACCGAAGCCGGACGCCAC
>DATFEC010000035.1:0-5186 GCA_035251655.1 Candidatus Limnocylindria bacterium
CGAGACCGCGCGTGGTGGGATCCTGCTGCGCGGCATCGGCTACGAGCGCAACGACGTGTCGGTCGTCACCAACGTGAGCGCGGACCACCTCGGCCTGCAGGGGATCGACACCCTGGACGAGCTGGCCGAGGTCAAGGGCGCGGTGGTCCGGATCACCCGCCGCGGGGGATGGGCAGTGCTCAACGGTGAAGACCCGCGGGTGTGGGCCATGCGGTTGCACTCGCGGGCCCGGCCCTACGCCTTCACTCTCTCGCCCCGCGCGGCGGCGGTCGCCGAAGCCCTCGCCTCCGGCGGCCGAGCGGCGGTCCTCGAACGAGGCAGGCTCGTCCTGCGCCGGCCTCGTGGCCGGCGGGTGAGCCTCGCCGTGGCCGCGGACCTGCCGGTCACGTTTGGCGGGCTGTCCCGCTACAACGTTGCCAACGCGCTGGCCGCGGCCGCGGCCTGTGACGCGCTCGGACTGTCGGCCGACGAGATCCGAGACGGCCTCGCCACCTTCGCCCAGGACGAGACGGTGAACCCCGGACGGCTGAACCTCTATGCCCGCCGCGGCGTGCTGGCCCTGGTCGACTTCGCCCACAACGAGGCGGGCCTGGCCGGCCTGCTCGACGTGTGCGATCGGCTCGTCCTCAAGCCAAACGGTCGTGTTCGGCTTGCGCTGGGCACGGCGGGGGACCGCACCGATGACATCCTGCGTGGCCTCGGCCGGCTGGCCGGCAGCCGAGCAGACGACCTCGTCATCTGCGAGAAACGCCACTATCTCCGCGGCCGGGAGGTCGGCCAGATGAACGCCCTGTTTCGCGCCGCCGCGGCGGAGAGCGGCTATCCGGGTCGTGTAGCCGCCTACAAGACCGAGCTGGGATCGCTCCGGGCGCTGCTCGGCCGGAGCCGGCGGGGCGACATCGCGGCGGTCATGAGCCACGTCGAGCGGCCCCAGATCTTTGCCTGGTTGGCGCGGGAGGGGTTTCGTCCGGTCCCCCTCGCCCGGCTGAGAGAGCTGCTCGATGCTCGCGATCGCTCACAGCGCGATCGCTCTCAGCGCGGCCGCCCCGCCTAGAAGAAGTCCTCCGCGTCGATATCGGCTGACGACCCGGCGCCGTTGGTGGCCGGAGCCGTTTCGGGAACCTCGCTGGGCGTTCCGTGGAGTCGGTGCTGGAGCTCTTTCCATGCCAAGTTGGCGTGGTCCACGCAGAGCACCACGAGGTCACCCTTACGACCGAGATCGAGCGCGCGGCGGGTGGCGTCGAGCTCGTCGAGCACGATCTCGATCTTCTGACAGCGGGCTCCCTCGAGGATCGCGGCCTCCACCCCCTCCTGGATGAGGGCTGCCGTGGCGCCCGGTTGGCGGCCTCGCGGATTCTGGTCCTCGCGGATCACGATCCTGTCGAAGTAACGCGCCGAGACCCGGCCCAGGTCCCGGATGTCGCGATCGCGGCGGTCGCCTGCGGTGGCGATGACCCCGATCCGGCGCCCCGTGACCAGCGGATGGTGTCCGTTGCTCGGGTCGTCGGAGATGGCGTCGATGAACGACCCAAGCGCCTGCATGGCGTGCGAGTTGTGCGCGTAGTCGACGAGGACCCGGAACCCGTCGAGGTCGAACAGGTTCAGGCGGCCCGGCGCCTGGAAGTAGGACGTGGCAAATGTCCGGAGCCCCTGGCGGATGTCGTGGAGATGGGCACCCGTGGCCCACGCCGCGGCGGTGGCGGCCAGCGCGTTGAGCACGTTCATCTTCGCCCGCCCCTCGAAGGTGGCCGGGATCAGGTGGGTCCAGACCAACGGCAGGCTCTTGCGACCCTGGCGCAGGACGATGAGGTCGCCGTTGCGCCCTGCCTCGACGGTGACCGCACGGCGTCCGCGCGACGCCTGGCGGCGGAGCGTCTCGTTCTCGGGGTTCAGGCTGAAGTAGATGACCGATCCGGAGCAGGCGGCCGCCATCTTCACCACGAGCGGGTCATCCGCGTTGAGCACGGCCGTCCCCGACCGGGGCACGGCCTCGACGATCACCTGTTTGACGGCGGCGAGCTGGCGAAGGCTGGTGATGCCACCCAGGCCGAGGTGGTCGGACGCGACGTTCAGGACGACCGCGACATCGTTGCGCTGGTAGCCGAGGCCCTCCCGAAGGATCCCGCCACGTGCCACCTCGAACACCGCGGTATCGACCAGCGGGTTCTGGAGGACCATCGATGCCGACTTCGGTCCGCTCATGTCCCCGCGCCGAATCGGCCGACCGTCGATGAGGATCCCATCGGTGCTCGTCATCCCGACCTTGCGCCCCATGCCCTTCAGGATGTGGCTGATCATCCGGGCGGTGGTCGTCTTTCCGTTCGTTCCGGTCACGGCCACGATCGGGATCCGCGATGGCGTTCCCGGCGGGAAGAGCATGTCGATGACCGGCTTGGCGACGTACTGCGGCTCGCCTTCGGTCGGGTTGGTGTGCATCCGGAATCCCGGGGCGGCGTTCACCTCCACGATGCCACCGCCGGTCTCGCGCACCGGCACGCTGATGTCGGGACAGATAAAGTCGATGCCGGCGATGTCGAGACCGATGACCTTGGCCGCCTGCTCGGCGATCTCCTGGTTCTCGGGGTGGATCTCCTCGGTCCGATCGATGCTGATCCCGCCGGTGCTCATGTTCCCGGTGCGCTTGAGGTAGATCCGCGTGCCCTTGGGGGGCACCGCATCGAGCGCGAATCCCTGCTCGACGGCGTAGCTCTCCGCTTCCTCGTCGATGGCGATCCGGGTCAGAACCTTCTCGTGACCGATGCCGCGGCGCGGGTCGGCGTTCGTCATCGCAACGAGCTCGGCAACGGTCTGCTTCCCGTCCCCGTCGACGTGGGCCGGAACGCGCTGGGCCACGGCCCGCAGCTGCCCGCCGACGACCAGGCAGCGATAGTCGTTGCCGACGAGGAACGACTCGACGACGACGCCGCCGAAACGGGACTCGGCGCGGGCGATCGGGTACGCGGCTCGGACCGCGGCCTCGTCGACGAGGTTCAGCATCACCCCGCGGCCGTGATTTCCGTCGAGCGGCTTCATCGCGACCGGGTAGCGGATGCGCGTCGCCGCGACAACCGCCTCGTTCGCGCCGCGCACGACTTCCGCGCGCGGCACGGGCACGCCGGTCGCCGCCAGCAGGCGATTGGTGAGCTTCTTGTCCTGGGCGATGTCCACGCCCAGGGCGGCCGTCTGCGAGGTCATCGTGGCGCGGATCCGCTTCTGGTGGACACCGTGCCCGAGCTGCACCAGCGACGCCTCGTTGAGCCGGATCCACGGGATGTCTCGGAGGGCGGCCTCGTCGAGGATGGCCTGCGTCGACGGGCCGAACGCGGCCCGCTCGGCGAGGCGGATGAGCTGCTCGAACTCGGCCCGGAAGTCGAAGTCGGCCTCCGCTTCGACGAGGTGGTTGACCAGGCGCACGGCGAGCCGCCCGGCGGCCAGCCCGACGCTCTCCTCGGCATACGAGAAGATGACGTGGTATCGGCCCTTCTGTCCGGTGGAGCGGGTCTTTCCGCGCCCGACTTCCGTCCCGGCGTCGCGCTGGAGCTGGAGGGCGATGTGCTCGGCCACGTGACCGAGCCAGGTTCCCTCCCGCAGGCGATCCTCGAACCCTCCTGGTCGGCCGGTCCCGCACGAGTGGGTGGCGACCTCGGGGACGATCCCGAGGAGCCGGTCGGTGAAGCCCTCCAACCGGTTGGTGGGCCATTCCTCCAGCTCCCCGAGGTCGACGACGAGCTTGATGGTCGGTTCGTACGACCAGTAGTTCGGGCCCCGGAAGACCCGCTGCTCAACGATGCGCAAGGTCCCGCGCGGGCCGGTGCCCTCGGGCGCCGCGCGCCGCGTCACTCGCTGGCTTCCTCGAGCGCGCGGGAGCGGACCGATCGTCGCCGTGAGCGCTCGGGCGCGGTGTCGTCGGCGCCCTCGGACGCGATGCGGCGAATCAGGCGCCGGGTGCGATCGGACGCGGCCTGGATGTGGGCCAACTGACGGTCCGTCGCGTCGACCGGCCGGAGGGTGGCCCGGACCTGGCGCCGGCGGAGGTCGAATCGGTAGCCGGATGGCAGGCTATGGAGAACGACCCCGCTGACCATGATCGGCCGATGGCGCTTCGCCTCGTAGGCATCGGTCTGGAGCTTGGCCGGATCGAGGATGGTGACCGCTCCCTTGCCGATGACCTCGAGCACTCCGCTCGGGGACACGACCGCGGCGGTGTCCTCGTCGAGGCCGATTCCCAGCAGCGCCGGCGACTGGGCGACGAGTGCAATGAGTCGACCGATGCGGTTGCGCTGCTCGAAGTGCTGGTCGATGACGACTCCCGGCAGCAGGCCAAGGCCTGCGCTCATCTGGGTCATTCGCTGCTTGGGGGTCGCCCCGCTGGTGCCGAACGCGACCATGTGGCTGGCGATGGCCGACGCGCCCGCGCTGGTTCCGGCCACGACCAACCCGTGCTTGTGGCCCTCGACGAGCGCTTTGCCAAGACGCGTGCCGCCCACCACGCTCGAGAGTCGCAGCTGGTTGCCGCCGGTGAGGAACACCCCGGTGGCATCTCGTACCTGCTCCGCCACGCGGGTGGCGTTCGCCTCCTCGCGGGTCAGTGGCCGCACGCTGATCACCTCGGCCACGCCGAGCTGGTGGAACAGCGACGCGTACAGGTACGTCGCCTCGTCGCCGAGGGAGGACGCGGTCGAGATGATCAGGATCCGCGCTGAGGGCCCGCCGGCCAGGGTGACGAACCGGGTGAGGATCGTTCGCTGGCGCAGCTTGTCTTCCGCTCCGCCGATCATCACCAGGTGCCCGGCACGTGGCCGCGCCGGGCGGGAGGTCGCAGCCATGCTGGGGAGCATAGCAACCCCGACCCAGCCATCGGACCCGTACACTCGTCGGATGGCCTCCTCGCCGGACGTCACCCACCAGGACCTCGACTTCTACGCCGTCCTGGACGTGGATCCATCCGCGTCGTCCGACCAGCTCCGCGTGGCCTTCCGCCGGGCGGTCCTTCGACACCATCCCGATCGCAGCGGAGCCTCCACCAGTCTGGCCACGCGTCGGACCTCGCTGCTCAACCGCGCCTGGTCCGAGCTTCGAGACCCGGTGCGCCGGCGGGCGTACGACGGCGCGCTCGAACGCGGCGACGCGGCGACCGTGGCGTGGCCGGTGACGGCGGGCGAGCCACGCCCGGCCGGGTCGCCTCG
>DATFEC010000288.1:0-3783 GCA_035251655.1 Candidatus Limnocylindria bacterium
CGGGCCAAGGAACAGAAGGGCCACGATCACGATGATCGCAATCAGGGCCAGGAGCAGACCGTACTCAACGAGGGTCTGTCCTTCCTCGTCCTCCCGAGAGAAGCGAGCGAGAAAAGAGCTGATGAACTGAAGCATGCCTTGTAGGTACCTCCTTTCCTCGAGGATTGGGCGACGGCAATGTAGGCCTGACGGGAAGTCATGAACATGACCCGTTGGTCCTAAACCGCGGTTGCCGGATCCCGTACCTTGCGCGAGCCCTTCGGGACTGTCAAGAGAGCCGCTTGACCCCGAGACACCATGAGAGCCGCGCCTGCTGCTGCGCGGCTCTCATGTACCGGAGGAGGAGACCCGAGGGCTGCCCGGCCGTTGTTACCGGACCCTCACCGGATGAGGTCCTCTCGGATACCCGGGAGGACGTGGCCGGATGGTGCGGCGGCGTCGGCCAATTCGGAAATGGAACTCCCGTACCGATCACCACCGGACCAGTGGTGTAGGGGCCATCCGGCTAGGTCAGGACGGCCGACTCGGCGACTGGCGAGGGCGACGCCTCGCTTTGCGGTGACAGGAGTGGAAACACGGCGAGAAGCATTGAGAGAGCGCCGACCCACATTGCCGGCAGCGCTAGAAACACAGCAATCGGGACTAGCCATCGGTCCCCGCGGCGGGCTGCGATGTAGACCAGACCGGCAGCGAAGGGCAAGCGGACAAAGACCGGCACCTGCGCAACTGTGTAATTCATGATCACGACCGTTCCCGAGTCGCGGAGGACGTCGAGCCAGTCGGCCCACATCCAGGGGACGATCAGCCACGTGACTGCGACGAGCGTGGACGTTGTTCCCAGGGCTATTAGAAGGGCCCTCCACTCTCGGCGTACCCCGAACCAGATCAGACCTACGGCGGGGGTCACCTTCGTGAGAATCGGGAAGGCCCAGATCGCGGGTCGTCGGAATCCGAAAACGAGGGCAGCCCCGATAAGGAGGTGGATGTTGCCGGTCTGGAGCTCGACCTGGACAGGCGGCAGCAGGAGGGCGAGGGCGGCTCCCATCCAGCCGACCATGTAGATCATGGCTGCCATGTTCGCGGCAAGCAGAAGCTTGTAGAACACTGCAAACGGAAGGGCCTTGAACGGTGCGAGGAAGAGGACCGCGGTGGGCGAGTACACGAATGCGTCAGCCGATCCCCATTGGTCCTTGTACGGATCAGCCAGGTCCACGCTCCAGAAGTTACTCGCGTCGTCAGAAGTCGTCGGGACGGGCACCGCGATCCAGACGAAGACGAGGATCCCCGCCCCGATGAGGCGCGCAGCTGGAGATCCGAGGATGCGGAGTAGGTTGGAAGCGATATCCGAAGCGCGAGTCAGGACGCGCCCCGGCATCGCTAGGCTCCTGGTCAGTCTTCTGGGAGCTTGATCCAGCCCTGGCGCATGGCATAGACCACGGCCTGGGTGCGGTCGTTCACGCTCAGCTTGCGGAGAATGGACGACATGTGGTTCTTCACCGTCTGCTCGCTGATACCCAGGGTGTAGGCGACCTGCTTGTTGGTCATGCCCTGGGCGATGTTGTCGAGGATCTCCACCTCACGCGGCGAGAGCGGGGCGAAGATCGGCTGCGCGTCCGATCCGTAGACGGCCAGCTCGCGGAACTCCTTCAGGACGCGGCTGGCCACGGCCGGCCGGCTGAAGACCTTGTCGTTGATGAGGTACTCGCCAGAACGAACCCGGCGGATGATGGCGACCAGATCGGTCGGGTCGATGTCCTTGAGGACGTAGGCCGCGGCGCCCGCCTTGATGGCGTCGAACAGCTGGTCCTCGTCGTCCCCGCCGGCCAGCACGATGACCCCGGTGTGGGGCAGCTCGCGCTTGATGCGCTGGGTGGTCTCGATACCGTTGGGTGCCGGCAGGGTGAGGTCCATGAGCACCACATCGGGCGTCAATTCCTCGACGACGGCGATGGCTTCCCGGCCACTCCCCGCCTCGCCGACGACGGTCATGTCCGCCTCGAGGTCGAGGATGTTGCGCACGCCCCGTCGGAACAGGGTGTGGGTGTCCACGATCACGATGCGGGTCTTCTCGGTCGGCACCCGCCGGTCACGCCCGGTGCGCCGTTCCTTCACGGTTTCCTCGGTGGCCTCTTCGGCCTTGGTGGTGTCCATCTCCGCCTCTGCGGTTGCCTCTGCGCTTGCTCGTGCCACGTTCTCCTCCTTGACCTTCACTCCGCCCCCGGATGCTAGCGGCTGGGCTCGGGGAGACGGAGCAAGATCCGCGTCCCTTCGCCCTGCCGCGATTCAATCTGCAGCTCCGACCCCATCAGCTCAGCGCGCTCGCGCATGAACTGGAGGCCGAAGTTGCGGGCGGCCCCGGTCGCCAGGCGCATGACGTCGAAGCCACGGCCGTTGTCGGCGATCACGAGGCGGTTGTTTTCGAGTCCGATGCGGACCTCCGTCGCGGCCGCGTGCTTGCGGACGTTCTGGAGAGCCTCCTGGGTTATGCGCAGGACCGATGCCCGGGCCGCCGCCGACAGGCCGGCGTCGATGCCGTCGACCTCGACTTGGACCGTGATCCCATTCCGGTCCTCGAACTCGCTGGCCGCGTCGCGTAGTGCGGCGGCCAGGCCGACCTCGACCGCCGGTGGGCGGAGGGTGGCGATGAACCCACGAACTTCCTCCAGCCCGTCGCGGAGCATGCTCCGCAGCAGCGCCAGCTCGGTACGGGCCTGGGCGCTAGTGGCGGTGCGGGCGGTGCCAGCGGCGGCGGCACCGGCCACCACCCGGTCGAGGTACTCGACCTGGAAGATGGCGTTGGTCAGGACCTGGGCCGGACCGTCATGGATCTCTTCCGCCAGCCGCTGCCGCTCCTGCTCCTGGGCCTGGATGATCCGCAGGGCGGTTGCCGCGGCCGAGTCGTCGGTGGTGTCGAGCATCGGCTCGCTGGCGCTGGCGTCGGCGGAGGACAGGTAGCGGACGAGGAGGTCGAGTTGGCGCTCCGCCACCTCCAGTCGCTTCATCTTGTGCTGGACCAGGGCGAGCTCGCGGACGACCGACTCGTGCTCGACGCGCAGCGGATCGGTCTCGTCGAGGGACGCGCCGCCGCCGTTGGTGTTGTGCTCGAGGCGGGCGCGGAGCTGGAGCCAGGTGCCGAGCCGTCGGCGGTAGAGCGCCCGACTGCCCTCGGCCAGCCGATGGAGACGGCGGGCGGCGCGCCCTAGGCTGTCAGCAGCTTGGGCGTTGAGGCGGTCGATCTGGGCGACGCCGTTCCGGTCGGCGGTCTGGGCCACGGTAAACCCTCGTGAAGTACCCCCATCCGGCTGGTACCGGACTCGTGGGCCATCCTCCTGTCGCACTGTGCGTGCGGTCAACAGTACTAAGGAGCCGGAAGTACTAGCCCCCCTCGCTGTGGCTCTCCCGCAGGGTCCTCGAGTACCGCCAGAGAGGCACAACTGCGACGAGCATCGCCAGCGAGTTCACCCAGATGGCCGGCAGGGCCAGCATGCAGGCGACTGGCACGAGCGCAAACCAAGTGCGCCGGGCCGCGACTGCCACCAGGATTGCCGCTACCGCGAGGCGGGGCAGTACGGGTACCTCGAGGACCGACGGGCGTGTGATCTCCACGCTCGCGGTCAGGACCGCGAGCCAGCGGAACCACAGATCTGGAGTCAGGACGAACGAAACGGCGACGATGGCCCCGGTAACGCCGAGCGCGACCGCAAGCGAGCGCCACTCTCGGCGCACCCCGAACCAGAGGACGCCGATACCCGGCGTCACCTTGGTGAGGATCACCCACGCCCA
>DATFEC010000022.1:0-3160 GCA_035251655.1 Candidatus Limnocylindria bacterium
CTCGATGACGGGGCCCGTCATCGGTATCGGTCAGGCGCGGGGAGTGGATGCCGCCAGGCGCTCCGCGGCGGTGACGACCTGGTCGAGCAGCATGATCGTGGTCACCGGCCCGACGCCGCCGGGGACGGGCGTGATGGCCGCAACCACGGGCTGAACCTCCTCGTAGTCCACGTCGCCGACGACCCCGTCCGGGGTGACGTTGATGCCGCAGTCCACCACCACCGTGCCGGCGTTCACGTGCTGGGACCCGATGAGCCCCGGCTTGCCGACGGCCACCACCAGGATGTCCGCCTGCTGGGTCTCGGCGACGATGTCCTCCGTTTCGCTGTGGGCGACCGTCACGTCCGCCCCGTGGTTGGCCAGCAGCGCGGCCGTCGGCCGGCCGACGACCTTCGAGCGGCCGACGACGACCACCCGGCGTCCCGTGATCGGCACGTGGTGGTGCTGGAGGATCTCGAGGACGGCCACCGCGGTCGCCGGGACGAACCCCTCTTCGCCATGCGCGAGCCGATTCGCGTTGATCGGGCTCGCCCCATCGACATCCTTGTCGGGGTCCACCAGCGCTCCAACGGCGTCCGGATCGAGGTGAGAAGGGACCGGGTAGATGACGACGATGCCTGCCACCGCCTGGTCCACGTTGAGGGCGCCGATGGCGCTCGCTGCAGTGGTCAGGTCGACGCCGTCGGGAAGGCGGACGTCGGACGGCGCCACGCCAATGGCGCTGGCTGCCCGAGCGAGGCTCTGGGCATAGTGGACCTCTGGCCCGGTGTCCGCGAACCGGACGATGGCGAGGCCCGGCGGACTCGTGGCCTCCGACAGCGTCGCGACGCGCTGGCTCAGATCCTCCCGGCGGTGGGCGGCGATGGACCGGCCCTCGAGGATCCGGCCACTCATCCGGCGATCCGCTGCCGCGCCGCCTCGAGCGCCACGCCCTCGCGCTCGGCCACGGCCGGCTCCAGCTCCGCGAGCCTGCGGGCGGCTTCGGAGCGCAGCGCGTGGCCCTCGGGCAGGGCCGGGAGGTTGATGGCCACGTTGAACGCCGCCCCCCGGGCGGCCGCGGCCGCGAACAGGGCCGCAACCCCAGCGTCGCTGATCGCGTTCCGATTCCCGATGGGTGCCATGCGGGCGGCGAGATCCAGCACGTCGAGCGCCAGGCGCATGACCCGCAGCGGCACCTCGGTCGCGGCCACCGACGCCTCGGCGATGGCCGTCTTGCGAGCCGCCAGATCTTCGTCGGTCTCTCGCGGCAGTCGGCGCGCGTCGGCGACACGGTCATAGGCGGCGGCGTCCTCCTCGGCAGCGTCGAGCAGCGAGGCCCGCAGCTCGCCCGCCGCGGTCCCGATCTGGCGAGTAATGGGGTCGACCGCGTCGTACCCCGGCCGGCCGGCGGTCAGCTCGCAGACCATCTCGACCAGCGCGGCGGCAAGCGCCCCGCCGAACGCGCTCGCGCTCCCACCTCCCGGGGTGGGCGCACGCGATGCGAGACGCTCGGTCAGGTCACGGACGGTCAGCTCGGCAAGGGACGGACCGGTGGGGGATATGGGGCTGCTCATCGGCAGCCGATTGTAGGGGCAGGCAGGTGGATGCCCGGCGGGCCCGCGGGAGAGGGGACGCGGCGCCAACCGGGCGGCTGATTGGGGTCCGGGTACCTAGGCGGCGGCGTCCAGGGCGTCCACGAACCAGCGCCGGAGGCGCGCGTCGTAGACGAGCTCAAGGGATTCGCCCGATTCGACCTCCACCACCACCGTCAGGCGGGGGGAGCTGCCCGCAGGGTAGGCGGCGCGTTCGTCACGGACCGTGCTAACCCGCGTTACTCGCACGTCCCGGTTCCCAAACCGGACGCGGGCCGGAAGCGCGTGCCGCGCGTCCCAGGCTACCGATGCCGCGACGGGGGCGATGGAGACGAATGCCATGCCCGGCACAATACGAACAAATGTTCTAGTTGTCAAGAGGTCGATTAGAGAACCGCCGGTCGGGTGCCTCCCGAAGGAGCCGGGCGCGGGTGATTGCCTTGTCGCCGAACTTGTCGCGGACGGCATCAGTCGCCTCGGCGAGGCGTTGGACGCGCGGGCCGTCTTCGAACAGCGTCAGCTGTTGCGCATTCGCGAGCGAGATGCCAGTGATACCGATGAGCCGCACGGCCCGCCCGGGTTCGAGGGTCTTGTCCAGCAGGCGACGGGCGGCGTCGAGGATGAGCTGCCCGTCGGTCGTCGGGTGCGACAGATGCGTCTGGCGGGTCAGGGTCTCGAACCCTTCGTAGCGCAGCTTCAGCTGGACTCCCCCCGCCGCCAGGCCATGTCGCCGCAGACGGCTGGCCACCGACTCGGCGATCCACAGCAGCGTCCCGTCCAGACCGGACCGGTCGGTGACATCGGAGCCGAACGTGTGCTCGTGACCGATGGACTTGGGTGCCTGGCCGGAGGTGACCCGCGACCGGTCGATCCCCCGCGCGCGCTGGCCGAGCTCCAGGCCCATGCGCCCGAAGCGCCGGCGCAGTGTGTCGTCGGGGACCGCCGCCAGCTCACCGATGGTCGTCACCCCGTAGTCGGCGAGCGCCTGCCGGACGCGCGGTCCTACGCCCCACAGCCGGGTCACCGGTAGGGGTGCCAGGAAGTCCGCCTCCTCGCCGGGCGGGACGATGACCAGCGCGTCCGGCTTGCGCAGGTCGGAGGCCACCTTGGCCACCAGCTTGTTGGTCGCCACGCCGACGCTGACCACCAGGCCAACTTCGTCGCGGACCCGCGTCTTGATCGCCTGGCCGATGGTCGGCCCATCCCCGGCCGGGGCGCCGGTGACGTCGAGGAAGGCCTCGTCCATGCTGATCGGCTCCACCAGCGGGGTGTAATCGTCGAAGACGCCCATCACCTGGCGGCTGACCTCTGCGTAGCGCTCGAACCGGCCCGGCAGGAACGCGGCCTGCGGACACAGCCGGGCCGCGGTGCGGAGCGGCATGGCGGAGTGGACGCCGAACGCGCGGGCCTCGTACGACGCCGCGCTGACCACCCCTCGGTCGTCTGGCCGCCCGCCGACGATCACCGGTCGGCCGATGAGGGTCGGGTCGTCGAGGACCTCGACCGACGCATAGAACGCGTCCATGTCGGCGTGAATGATCGTGCGCACCGCGTCGATTCCGTCAGTCGGTTCCCGGGTACCGATCGTA
>DATFEC010000057.1:0-5810 GCA_035251655.1 Candidatus Limnocylindria bacterium
GCGGCCGCGGGGAGCGCCAGGGCCAACCCGGTGCCCACCGCCCGCGCGATCGCTGCGGTCAAATCGGATCGAGGCATCTTTTCGCCGGTGCGTCTGGTCACCGCCAGTCTCTGGAGGCTGGGGGTCAGCGGCAATAGTACGAACGGCCGGGGATACCCTCTCGCGCCATACTCGGGCGGTGACGACCGAGCCGGTCATGACCCGGCGTGCCTTCTTCGAGGCCACCGACAAGCTCATCGCGGAGGGCGATCGGCTGGCTGCCGCCCCCGACTGGGACGCCTTCCGGGCCTGGCTGCTCGAGTCGGACCGGCTGCTCGAATCGGTCTGGGGTCGGATGGACCGATATCACCTGGCCTGGCTGAACGTGGGGCGCGACTCCGCCCCACCCGGGTCGCCGCTGGACGCCGAGGGGAGCGCCCGCTTCATCACCGAGGTCGCCAGCGCCAAGGTCGCCGTCCTGCGTACGATGCGCAACGCGGTCGAGCGCCAGGGTTGGCGGCGCCTGGCCGATGATCCGGAGGACGCGTGACCTACGACCGAACCGGGGGAGTAGCCGTCATCCTGGCCCACCCCGCCGACGAGGCCTTCACCTGCGCGGGCTCGCTCGCGCTCGCCCACGACGCGGGGCACACGACGCGCCTGCTGGTCGCGACCCGTGGCGAGGCGGGAAACGCGGAACGGACGCCGGACGCCGACCTCGCTGCGGTCCGCGAGTCGGAGATGGTCCGCGCTGCCGAGGTCATCGGTCTGAACGAGGTGACCTTGCTGGAGGGCTACCCCGACGGCGCGGTTGCCTCCGAGCCGCCCGAGCGGCTGATCGAGGAGATCTTCGCGTGGCTCGGAAACCGGCGGCCCGAGGTGCTGGTCACATTCGGAGCCCACGGCGTGACCCACGATCCGGATCACGTGGCGGTGGGCAGCGCGGCCCGCTGGGCGGTGGAGCGGCTGGCCCGCCAGGGCGTGGCCCCGACCTCGACGTACATCATCGCCCCGGGCTATGGGCCCGGCCCGAACCGGTACGACCTCTCCCCGGAGGAGCAGGGCGCGACCCATCGGATCGAGATCACGTCGGTCGCGCAGCGGCGCCTGGCTGCCCTCGAGAGCCATGTCTCGCAGGCGGACACCGCCGAAGCGATCGCTGAGCTGCAGGCGGCCATCGAGGGCGGCGGACCGATCTACGAGGCCTTCACCCGGGTCCGCCCCGAGGTCCTCCAGCCGCACCCGAAGTTCGACACCCGCCTGCTCTAGGCCTGTCCCTGCAGCACGACCTTGCTCATCCAGCGTCGAAAGGAGAACGAATGTCTTCGCAGCGCCCACCGCGTCCCATGGAACGCGCCGAGTCGCCGGTAGTCGACTCGCTGACCGACCCGCGCGCCATCAGCCTGCTCACCGCGGAACACTGGAGTCTCCTATCGGCGAGGTCGTTGGCCTACAACGAGGCCTTCGTTCGCGGCGGAATGTTCCTGACGTTCCTTTCCATGTCTTTCGTCGGTCTTGCGCTCCTCGCCCAGGCCATCGGGTTCGCGGAGGGCTTCCTGGGCATCACGGCGATCGTCCTGCTGTTCGATCTCGTAATCGGCCTGACCACCTATGGCCGAATCCTCGGCGCGAACTTTGACGACCTGCGGGCGGTACACGGCATGGCGCGCCTTCGACACGGGTATGCCGAGATCGCGCCCATCGTGACGCGGTATTTCACCACGCCCATGCACGACGATGCGGCTTCGGTCTCGACCGTCTATGCGGCGCCATCGGGTGGGCTGGCCGCCATCGGATATGGGCTGACAACTTCATCGGGGATGATCGGGTTGATCACCGCGATGGTCGGAGGCGTGCTCGCGGCTGTCCTCGGTGTGCTCGTCGGTCTGTCGCCAGGGGCGTCCGTCTGGATCGGCTTCGGCGCGGGGGCCGTCGTCTTCGGTGGGATGGTCGGTTACACCTACTGGGCCATCGCGAGCGGACGGGCCGAACTCGAGGCGCGCTTCCCCGCCACGGGCGGGCAGACGGCAATCCGTGAGGAATGATCCGGCGACGAACAACGGCCGTTGGACGCTCGGACGGATCCTCGTCGGCCTGGGCAGCCTCGTCATCTTGGGTTTCACGGTCATCGTCGTCATCTACCTGGCCGCCTACTCGCTCTCCCGGGGATCGATCAACCAAGGTGACCTGTTATTCGGCGGGCTGATGGCGATCATCGGTGTGGGTGCCGTCGTCGTCCTCGTCCGGCTGTATCGCGGCCTACCGATGGGGTGGCTGGCCGTCCTCGTCCTGGCGCTCGGTTTCGGCCTGCCGGCACTCGTTGCGCTCCCGTACCTCATCGGAGTGCCATTCGTGCTCGACTTCTAGGACGTCGCCTGGAGCTTCCCGCGCTTGAGTCCCGGAGCCCCGATCCGCAGCACGGAACGCTGACGGCTGGCCCTCGGGTGCTCTCTCGCGAATCCCTGTTACTCTGGTCGGGTATGACGATCGATGCCAACCTCGCCAAGGTCGACGAGGTGATGACCGCGCTCTATGACATCCACGATCCGGAGATCGGGATGAGCATCGTCGATCTAGACCTCATCAAGAACGTCGAGATCGGGACCGATGGCGCCCCGACCGAGATCAAGATGGTCCTGACCACCCCGTTCTGCCCGTGGGCCGGTGACCTCATCCAGGAGATCAAGACGAAGACCGAGGACGTGGTCGGTCCGCCGGTCAAGGTCACCCTGCTTGCCGACCGCTGGGAGCCCCCGCCCGGCCTGTTCTAGGGGGATCGGCTCCGGCAGCAGCCCGGTCACCAGCCAGGCGTTTCCTTGGGGCGCGTGATTCGCCACGCGGATCGAATCGCACCAAAGTCGGCCTTGGGTCGCCGTTTCAGTCGTGAGACGGATCAGGCGGCGAGAGAACAGCCGGATCGTCGCTGAATGACCACGGTCACGAATACCCGGAGCTGAGGACCGCCCCCGCCCGCCTAGCCGGCAGGCACGTCGACCGAGATCATCGTGGCCAGCATGATCGCCACCTGATACCCCAGCGTGGAGGAAGCCGTGCTGTCGGGTCAGGTCCTCTCGGTAAAGGGCCTCGATCTCCACCTCGCCAGGGGAGACGCGGACCAGACGGGCAACGATCGTTGTCATCAGCCCCGCTTTCCGAAGCTGGCACGGACACGCGCCTCCACAGTCCGGATCGCGGGCCTCAAAGGTGCCGGTCACCCGCACATCATCGGTGCATCCGTGCGTTCAGTGCCGCCCGATCGCGGCCGGCAGGCCCGCGGCACGTCTAGGATCAACCACGGCATGAAGATCTATACGCGCAAGGGCGACCAGGGCGACACCGGGCTCCTCTTTGGGGGCGCCCGCGTCCGGAAGGACAGCCTGCGAATCGAGGCCGCGGGCACGGTCGACGAGGCGGTGGCGGCCCTCGGCGTGGCGCGGGCCGCTCTCGGAGCCATCACGGATCGGCGCGAAGCCCGGCTGAGCGAGCTGATCATCCGCATCCAGCGTGAGCTGTTCGTGGTCGGTGCCGAGATCGCGACCCACAGCGTCCGCCGCGCGCGCCTAACCGATGGCGTCAGCCGAGTGACAGCCGACATGGTCACCGCCCTGGAGACCGAAATCGACGACCTGACGGCGAAGAACCCGATGCCGGCGGAGTTCATCGTGCCGGGGGAGTCGGAGCCCGGCGCCGCACTCGACCTCGCGCGATCCATCACACGACGTGCGGAACGGCGGGCGGTGGCCCTGGCCGGGGCCGGCGATCTTCCTGACTCGGAGGTCGTGCTCTACCTGAACCGCCTGGCCGACCTCCTCTTCGTGATGGCCCGCGCCGCTGACGGGGGCTTCCGCCCGGTCCGAACCGGAGCGTAGAATCGGCTCCCCCGACTCGACTCATCGACCTCTGTTGACGGACGAGTGACCGCACCGCGCCAGACCGGCTCTGGCGTCGCGTTACTGACAAGGAGACCCACACGATGGGCTATGCCGTGACCAACCCCGCCACCGGCGAGACGGTCAAGACCTACGACACCATCACCGATGCTGAGCTCGAGGCCGCGATCGCCGCCGCCGACGAGGCGCACCGAACCTGGTCGAAGTCGACCACGGTCGAGGAGCGCGCGGCCCTCATCCGCCGCGTCAGCGAACTCCACCGCGAGCGCCGCCAGGAGCTGGCGGAGCTCATCGTCCGCGAGATGGGCAAGCCGATCGCGCAGGCGCTCAGCGAGGTTGACTTCGCCGCGGACATCTACGAGTACTACGCCGACCACTCACCGGACTTCTTGAAGGACGAGCCGATCGAGCTCCTCGCCGGCGAGGGCTCGGCGGTCATCCGCCGCTCGTCGCTCGGGGTGCTGCTCGGCATCATGCCCTGGAACTTCCCGTACTACCAGGTCGCCCGCTTCGCCGGCCCGAACCTCATCATCGGCAACACGATCCTGCTCAAGCACGCCGGGCAGTGCCCCGAGTCTGCCGCCGCCATGCAGCAGATCTTCCGCGACGCGGGCTTTCCGGCCGGCGCCTACGTGAACGTTTACGCCGCGCACGATCAGATCGAGCGGATCATCGCCGACGTACGGGTGCAGGGCGTTTCGCTCACCGGCTCCGAGCGGGCTGGCGCCGAGGTCGCCGAGATCGCCGGCCGCCACCTGAAGAAGGTCGTCCTCGAGCTCGGTGGCTCAGACCCGTTCATCCTGCTCTCGACCAACGACCTCGACACCGCCGCCCAGGCCGCCGTTGACGCCCGCCTCGACAACAGCGGCCAGTCCTGCAACGCGGCCAAGCGCTTCATCGTCGCCGATGAGCTGTACGTGCCCTTCCTGGAGAAGTTCACCGCCAAGCTCGCCGAGATCGAGGCGAAAGACCCGACATCGGTGGACGCGGCGCTCGGCCCGCTCTCCTCGCTCGAGGCCGCCGAACGCCTAGAGGCACAGGTCCGCCGGGCGGTCGAGCACGGCGCGACACTCGTCCACGGAGGCAGGCGCGACGGCGCCTTCTTCCAGACGACCGTTCTGACCGACGTCACGCCCGACAACCCTGCCTCGAAGGAGGAGTTCTTCGGTCCGGTCGCACAGGTGTACCGCGTCAGGGATGAGGCCGATGCCGTGCGGATCGCGAACGACACCCCGTACGGCTTGGGCTCCTACGTCTACACCACCGACCCGGAGCAGGCGCTCCGCGTGGCCGACGGCATTGAGGCCGGGATGGTGTTCGTCAACGTCGTCCTCGCCGATGGTGCCGAGCTGCCGTTCGGCGGCATCAAGCGTTCGGGCTCGGGCCGCGAGCTCGGCCGCTTCGGCGCCGATGAGTTCGTGAACAAGAAGATGATCCGCATCGGCTGAGGATCTCGACATGCCCGAGAAACCGACCCTCGTGATCGTCGACGTGCAGAAAGCATTCGATGACCCGGTGTGGGGAAGGCGGAACAACCCCGGCGCGGAAGGGAACGTCGCCCGGCTGCTCGCAGCTTGGCGGGCAGCGGACGCCCCGGTCATCCACGTTCGACATCGCGACGCCGACGCCGAGTGGCACTTCTTCGACGGTGACCCCGGATTCGACTTCAAGCCGGAAGCGATGCCGCTGCCGGATGAGCCGATCGTGACCAAGGGCGTCAACTCCGCGTTCATCGGAACCGACCTGGAAGAGCGGCTTCGTGCAGCGGGCGCCACCACGGTCGTGATCGCGGCCTTGACGACCGACCACTGTGGGTCAACCACGGCGCGAATGTCCGGCAACCTCGGATTCGAGACGTGGTTCGTCGGCGATGCATGCGCAACCTTCGATCGGAAAGGGCCAGACGGAGAGGTCTTCCCCGCGGAGCTCATGCACCGCACA
>DATFEC010000037.1:0-5227 GCA_035251655.1 Candidatus Limnocylindria bacterium
CTAGAGGCGGACGCGGGCCGGCTGGTTCATGTCGAACATGTGGACCGTGTCCACGAAGCGGATCTTGCCCTCGGCCCGACTCATGACCAGGGAGTGGGTCCGCGCGCCGCCGCCGAAGAACCGGACACCGCGCAGCAGCTCGCCGTCGGTCACGCCGGTAGCGCAGAAGACGACGTCCTCGCCGCTGGCCAGGTCGTTCGTGTGGTACACGCGGTCGGCGTCATCCACGTCGACGCCCATCTCGCGGGCACGTTCGCGTTCCTCGTCCGACCGCCACCGGAACTGCGCCTGGATCTCGCCGCCGAGGCATTTCAGAGCGGCTGCGGTCAGCACCCCCTCCGGAGCGCCGCCGATGCCCATCACCGCGTGGACGCCGGTCCCGGAGACGGCGGCGCTGATGCCGGCAGTGAGGTCGCCATCCGGGATGAGCTTGATCCGCGCGCCGCTCTCCCGCAGCTCGGCCACAAGGCCCTCATGGCGCGGTCGATCCAGCACCACCACCGTGATATCCGACACCTTTCGCCCCAGGCTGGTGGCGATGATCCGGATGGTGGCATCCACCGGGTCGGTGATGCTGACATGGCCAGCGGCCCCGGGTCCCACGACCAGCTTGCGCAGGTACGTGTCGGGAGCGTGCATCAGGCCCCCGGGCTCGGACGCGGCCAGGACGGTGATGCTGTTCGGGGCGCCGTTGGCCACCAGGTTGGTCCCCTCCAGCGGGTCGACCGCGATATCGATCATGACCGCCGCCTCGGGATTGCCCACCTTCTCGCCGATGTAGAGCATCGGCGCCTCGTCGCGCTCGCCCTCGCCGATGACGATCGTGCCGCTCAGGTCTGCAGCTTCCATCGCCTGGCGCATGGCCTCGACCGCGGCGTGGTCCGCGCCATCCTTGTCGCCACGGCCCATCTGACGGGCGGCGGCCAGCGCCGCCGCCTCGGTCGCGGCCATGGCTTCGTCGGTGATCAGCTTGTGCATCGGTCGAAATCCATCGGTCAGTGTCGGAAGTGCCGGCGTCCGGTGAAGACCATGGCCATATGGTGACGGTCGGCGACCTCGATGGCCATCTCGTCCCGAGCGCTGCCACCCGGCTGGATGATGGCGGTGACCCCGGCCTGAGCCGCGAGCTGGATACCGTCCGGGAACGGGAAGTAGGCGTCTGAGGCCATCACACTGAGCGGAGCCCGTTCGCCGGCCTTGCGCAGCGCGATCTCCACGCTGACGACCCGCGACGGCTGGCCGGCACCCATCCCGATCATCACGTGGCGCTTGGTGAGCACCACCGCATTCGAGTGGACGTGGCTCACGACCCGCCACGCGAACAGGAGGTCGGTCAGCTCCTCGAGCGTCGGGTGGCGCTGGGTGACGACCTGGAGCTCGTCGCGGTCCTCCTCGATGGAGTCAGCGGTCTGCACGAGGAGGCCGCCACCGATGCGCTTGAGGTCCATCTCCCCGGGGTTCGGTGCGGCGCCGTCCGCCGGAGGCACCTCCACGATCTCGAACCCCTCCTTCGCGCCGAGGATGGCGAGGGCCTCCTCCGAGTAGCCGGGGGCGACGATGGCCTCGAAGAAGCCGGGCTCGATGGCCCGAGCGGTGGTCTCGTCCACGATCCGGTTGGCACCGATGATCCCGCCGTATGAGGCGACGCTGTCCCCTTCCAGGGCAAGGCGAAACGCGTCGGCCAGGTCCACGACCGACGCGAGGCCGGTCGGGTTGCCGTGCTTGACGATGGTCACGGTCGGGGTCTTGAAGTCGGAAGCGATCCGCCACGCCGCATCCAGGTCGAGCAGGTTGTTGAACGACAGGTCCTTGCCTGCGATCTGCCGGGCCTGGCTGATCACTGCCCCGTGGTGGTCGCTGTCCGCGTAGAACGCGCCCTGCTGCTGGGGATTCTCCCCGTAGCGCAGGTCGGCTTTCTTCTCGAAGACGAGCGTCAGGCGGGCTGGAAACAGGGTGCCGGACTGGCGGTTGAGGTCCGTGGCGATCTGCGCGTCCCGTCCGGCGAGCAGGCCGAAGGCCTCCGCGGCGAGCTTCTGCCGCGTCTCGGGCGTGACTGCCTGGTCCCGCTTCACGTCGCGCAGGACGGTGGCGTACTGGGTCGGGCTGCTGACCGCCGCCACCGAGGCGTGGTTCGCGGCGGCAGCTCGGAGGAGGGCGGCCTCGGCCAGGTCCGCGGCCGGGGAGCCGTTGGCGGGCAGCTCGACGTTGAGGACCACGATGTCCGCCGGCTCGATGCCTTTCTGGGCGAGGGCCGCCATCTCGTCCCCGTGGTCCCGCCTTGCGCTCACCGCGCGCAGCAGGTCCGCGTCGGCAAGGTCGGGGAGCAGCTCAACCTCGAGCCCGGCTTCGGCCAGGTGGGCGCGAGTCTCTTCGGTCGCGGCGCATTGGATCCCTGCTTCCTGAAGACCGCGCGTCAGCTCGGTGATCCCTTCGCGGTCCGAGACGGAGAGGAGGGCGCGCAAGCAGGGGACCTCGTATCGAATCCTGCCCGCGGGGCGTGCTGCGGCCGCCACCGCGTCAGTCTCGCGAGTATATCCGCCGCTGTGCGCCTAGTCGGCGCCCTCCACCGCTGCGGCCCAGGACGGGAAGCCGATGGTGTCGACGGGGCCGACGATACGTCGGACTTCCGTGCCATCGTCGTTCATGACGTAGAGACCAAACCCATCGGCTGCGTTCCCAGCGAAGGCGATCAGGCTGCCGTCCGGCGACCATGCCGGGTGCAACTCGCTCCAGTCTGGGTCGGCGGCGAGTGGGCGCTGGTTCGAGCCGTCAGCGGCCATGATCCAGATGTCCCACGGCGGGTTGTAAGAGCTGGGCAGGCCGTTAGCCGGGTGAGGGCGGCGGCTGAACGCGATCTGGCTGCCATCCGGCGACCAGACCGCGTATGACACGATCTCCGCGGAATCGGTCAGTGCGCGCTCTTCGCTGCCGTCTGCGTTGACCACATGCAGTGCCGTTTCGAATCGGTCGCCGACGCTGAGCTCACGGCCGAAGAGGAACTGACTGCCGTCCGGGGACCACTCGAGGAATATCAGCGATGGACCAATGGGCCAAGGCTCCTCGATGCCAGTGCCGTCGGCGTTCATGACGTGGATGTTCCAGCCTTCGCCACCAAATTCGGCGAACGCGATCTGCGTGCCATCCGGCGACCACGCGACGTCCCCATAGCCATCTGGAGACTCGGCGACGATCTCTCGCCCAGAGCCATCGGCGTTCATGACGACGAGCCCGGATTCATCCACGAACGCGGCGCGGCTGCCATCCGGCGCCCAGGCCAGGTCCCCCTGGACGGTCACGCCCGGAATCGCCCGGATCCCCGAGCCATCGCTATTCACTTCCATCAGCTCGAACCCGCCGCTCTCGCCCAATTGACCGAAGGAGATGACTCCGTTCTGCACTGACGGCCCGGGCCCTGGCTGGGGGAACGGCGTCGGCTGGCTGAGGATGATGGCAGCGCCGATGCTGGCCACCAGGAGGAGGACCGCTGCCGCCAACAGGACCAACGACCGGCGCGAGCTGAACGGGCCGGGTCGATAGGTGACGGTAATCTCCGTCAGGCCGTCGCGGAGCAGTTCCGGAGCCGGCTCCGTGTACCCGATCTCGTCGCGATACCAGGCCCGCAGACGCTGCTCGAGCTCGTACTCAGTCATCGGTCTCACCCAGAGCCACTCGGAGCTCCTTCAGCGCGTAATGGAGACGAGAGTTGACTGTTCCCGACGGGATGCCGAGGCGAGAGGCGATCTCGTCGATGGGCAGGTCGAGGTAGTAGCGAAGGGCGAGGACGGACCGATGGTCAGGCGAGAGCCGAGCCAGGGCTGTCCCCATCTGCTGACGATCGTCCGACTGACCGATGGCGTCCCCGCTTGCCACGTCGAGGTCGCTCGAGAGGTCCTGTGTCCGCCATCGGTTCCGACTGCGCAGTCGATTCCGGCAGGTGTTGACCAGGATCCGGTGGAACCAGGCTTCGAAGCGGCTGTGGTCTCGGAGGCTGGGCCACTGCCGCCAGGCCTGGACCAGGGCGTCGTGGGTGGCGTCTTCCGCCTCCGCACGGTCGCCGACGATGGCATGCGCGAGGCGATAGCTGGCGTCGAGGTGCTGGTCCGCGAGGACAGTGAAGGCCGCGGCGCGCGCGGATGCGTCGCCCCGCACGACGCGCTCGTTGCTCGCCACGCCCCCTACCTCAAACCGATGCGTCACGATGACACGACCGGGGCCGGATGTGAATTGGCTCCGTGCTGCGGGGCGGGGGTCGCGTCAGGATCGACCTCGCAACCCGTGATCACGAGGAGGGCGACGAGAAGGAACAGCCCTAGAAATCGCATCCGTCGAAGGAACCGTCTCCCGACAGCCGTTCCTGGAGCCAGGTCCTGTAGTCGCGGTACGCCATGTCCACCACGCCGTCATGGTCAGTGGCATAGGCGCGATATTCGATGTGGTCTGCCCCCTCGCAGAGCCGGTCGGCAACGTCGCGGACATGGGCGGCGAGCGGGCCCTCGGCCATGGCGTAGAAGACCGGGTACGGCGCGGCCGTCACCGTCTGGGCTCGGATCCGCGCGGCCCACGAGTCGACCGTCATCCAGTCAATCGTCGTGACCTCGAGGACCGGTATCTCGTGGAGGGGCTTGCCGTTGAGCTCCAGCCAGAAGACCTCATCGCAGGTGCCGTCCTCGTCAATCCGGCTCAGGAGCTCCATGCCCTCGGTGGTGAGCACATCCTGGGGCCTCAGCTCGGGGTACCCGAACGACCACGATCGGGCGTTTCGCATGGTGTCCAGCACTCCCACGTCGTCTGGGCCGGGCGCTCCGTCGCCGAGCGTTTCGAAGTCACCAACTCCCTCCATCGAAACGACGCCGCGGATGTCGAGCCCCTCGTCGTAGGCGGGTCCGTGCAGGAGAGACTGCGCCGCGGCCACGCCGCCCAGGGAATGGCCGACGATGAGGACCTGGTCACTCGCGGCCGGGCCCAGGAGGTCTATTGCCGCCCGGGCGCCGTCGAGCAGGGAGTGAGTCGCGCTCTCCGCGACGCTGTCCATGTAGGGCAGAGGCGTTCCGTGGCCCTCCCAATCCGTGCTGGCCACGACGAAACCATCGTCGACCAGCGCCCCCAGGAGTTCCTCGTACCCCCATTCGGGATGGATCGAGTACGCGCAGTCATCACCGATGCCGCCGAATCCCGGGCCGAAGGCCACGATCGGGAAGCCGCCGCTCGGCGGCGCGCCGCCGGGGAT
>DATFEC010000115.1:0-4268 GCA_035251655.1 Candidatus Limnocylindria bacterium
GAGGTCCGGCACCTGGTCCACGAGGCCGATCCCGAGGTCGTCGAGACGATCAAGCGCACCGTTCAGCCGTACTTCGTCCTGCAGGGCAACATCGCCGCACTGCAGGGCACCAAGGATCACGTGAATGTCTTCCTGTACGACCCGCTCGTGTCCGACCCGGAGGGGATCATCACTCGCGGTCACGAGGCACAGACCGGCCGCCAGATCATGATCTACGAGGGGCAGGCCATCAATCGCCCCGCCCTGCTGGCCATGTTCCGGGAGATCGTGGCTCACAACCGGGCCGGCGGCTGGCGCAGGCTCCAGGCGACGACCTGACGGCCTCGCGGTGATGGTCGGATGAAGGCCTGGGTTCGAGACCGATACGGTCCGCCAGCCGTTCTCGCGCTGGCTGAGGTCGAGCCACCGGCGCTGGGCGCCGGCGACGTTCGGGTCCGGGTCGCGTTTTCATCGGTCAATCAGGCGGATCTCGACTACCTGTATGGCAAGCCGCCGATCACGCGCATTGCCATCGGGCTGCGCCAGCCGAAAAGCACCCGAGTTGGACTGGATGTGGCCGGGGTGGTGGAGGCGGTCGGCCCGGACGTCACAACACTCAAGCCCGGCGACGAGGTGTTCGGGGACATGACCGAGTTCGGGCACGGCGCCTTTGCCGAGATGGTGACCGCTCCCGCCCATGCCTTTGCCGCGATCCCGGCAGGCGTCTCGCTGGAGGATGCCGCGACCACTCCCCAGGCGGGCATCCTTGCCATCCAGGGTCTGAACGCCCAGGGTCGGATCCGGCCCGGACAGCGGGTGCTGATCAACGGTGCGTCCGGGAGCGTGGGGCCATTCGCCGTCCAGATCGCGAAGTCGATGGGCGCGGAGGTGACCGGCGTTGCCAGCACCGCGAAGCTGGCCTTCGTGCGCTCACTGGGTGCGGACCATGTCCTCGATTACACCCGCGATGACTTCACCAGGCTGGGCCAGCGCTATGACCGGATCCTGGACATGGCGGCGTACCACTCGATCGTCGACGTGCGCCGGGCGTTGACCCCGACCGGCGTGTACATCGCCATCGGCGGACCGCTGATGAACGTCTTTGGAGCCATGATCGTGGGGCTGCCGATGCGGCTGGCGGGCAAGCAGCGGGCGGGGCTCCCGCTCTGGAAGCCGTTCAGGGCCGAGGACGTGACCTTCCTGTCGAAGATGCTGGTCGACGGGACGATCAAGCCGGCGATCGACCAGCGGTTTCCGTTGAGCCACGTCCCTGATGCGCTCCGTTATGTGGACGACGACCAGGCCTGCGGCAAGGTGGTCATCGCGATTCCGTCCTAGGTGGCAACCTGCCAGGTGGGGCCGACACTGCGAAATGTTCGGCGCATCGGTAGGCTAGGCGAGCCGCACGGAGGAGCCCCAACGTGACCGCAAACGACGACTCGCCCATCATCGAAGTCAGCGACCTGGTGAAGGTCTACGGCGGCGACACCAGGGCGGTGGACGGGATCGCCTTCGGCGTCACCCCCGGTGAGCTGTTCGGCTTCCTCGGACCAAACGGGGCCGGCAAGACGACCACGATCCGCATCTTGGCCACTCTGCTGGCACCGACCGAGGGGACGGCCCGGGTCGCAGGCTTCGATGTCACCCGGCACCCGGCCGAGGTGCGCACGCGGCTCGGCCTCGCCCAGCAGGAGCCGGCGCTGGACGCGTTCTCGACTGGCCGCGAGACGCTCGAGCTGGCCGGAATCCTGCACCGCATGCCCCGGGCTGAGGTCAAGCGCCGGGCAGACGAGCTGCTCGAGCTCATGGGCCTGAGCGCGGTCGCGACCAAGCTGACCGGCACCTACTCCGGCGGCATGAAGCGCCGAATCGACTTGGCCAGCGCGCTCATGCACCACCCGCCGGTCCTCATCCTCGACGAGCCGACGGAGGGCCTGGATCCCCAGAGCCGGACGGCGCTGTGGGAGGAGCTCGAACGGATCAACCAGTCCGGCACGACCATGCTGCTGACCACCCACTACATGGAGGAGGCGGACCGGCTCTGCTCCCGGCTGGCGATCATCGACAACGGGAAGATCGTGATCGAGGGTTCGCCCGAGGATCTGAAGCGCTCGATCGGGGCCGACACCGTGGTCCTCCAGCTGGTGTCGACCAACGGTGACCTCGAGAGCCAGCGCGCATCGGTCCGCCGCCTGCTGGAGGGCATGGTCGAAGCCGATGCCGTCAGCCCCCACCCGGACGGCGTGACCCTGTCGGTGCCGAACGCCAGCGCAGCCGTCCCGGCCATGCTTCGGCGCCTGGACGGCGAGGGAATCTCGATCGCGGGGCTGCAGATGAGCCAGCCCAGCCTGGACACGGTCTTCCTGAAGTACACCGGTCGCCATATCCGTGAAGAAGCGGCCGATCAGCCGCTCCCGATCATGGGGTACTGAACCGATGACCGCGATCGCGTACGAGACCTACCACCTCGGCCTCCGGACCACTCGCCGGTTCCTCCGGGTCCCGGCCAACATCATCAGCATCGTCTTCTTCCCGCTCATTCAGCTGGTCGTGTTCAGCCAGCTGTACGAGGACATCATCCAGCTGCCCGGATTCGGCGGTGACGTGAGCTACCTCGCCTACCTCGCCCCGGGTCAGATCGCGTTCACCGCGTTCTTCGCCGTGGCGTGGGCGGGGTTCGGGCTGCTGGTGGAGCTCCGGACCGGGTACACCGACAAGCTGCGGGTCAGCCCCATCCGCCGCTGGTCGATCCTCCTCGGCGAGATGGTGCCGCTGTTCTTCCAGGCGGCGGGCATGGCCGCCATCATCCTGGCCGTCTGCATCGTCCTGGGCACGCCGATCGTGACCGGCATCCCCGGCATCCTGCTCATTCTCGCGCTGGCCGGCCTGTTCGGGCTGGCCATGTCGGGAGTGAGCTTCATCCCGGCCCTGATCACGAAGAGCGAGCAGGCGACCAGCACGCTGTCATTGCTCCTCTTCCCGCTGATGTTCGCATCCACGGCGTTCGTGCCGGAGGAGCTGATGCCCGAGTGGATGCAGGTCGTGAACCAGCTGAACCCGATCACCTACGTCATCGAGGCCATCCGGGCACTCATGGTCACCGGCTTCGACTGGAACGCCATCGGGGCGGCCCTGCTGTCGATCCTGATCGTTGGCAGCGTCCTCCAGGCCGGCACCCTGTGGGCCTTCAACCGGGTGTCCAAGTGACGGACGCCGGGAAGACCCTCGGAGTATCGGTCAGTTCAACCCGAGCTGGTCGGCCAGCCAATCGTCCCGCTCCGCCCGGGCATCCACGTTCATCTCGTGGGTGGTGTCGTAGATCCGAGTCTCGGCCGATGAACCGGCGGCGGCACTGATCTGTTCCGCGACGTCCTGTGGGACGTACTCGTCGTTCGAGGCGAACTGGAGGAGGACCGGGCGCGGGGCGCCGAGCGGCAGCCAGGTCACCGGGTCCAGCCCAGCCATCGCGGCAAGGTATTCATCCTCCGGATCGCTGATCTGCCAGTACCGATAGAACCAGTCGGCCCAGCGAGCGGTGGGAGCCATCATCACCAGCGCGTTCTGGTGGCCGTCAGCGCCAAAGTACAGCGAGGCGTACATCGCGCCGAAGTCGTGGCCCACGATTGCGAGGCGGGTGTTGTCGACCTCGGGCCTCGCGTCGAGGACGAAGAGCGCGCGCCGGAGCATCCGCACCTCCTGCTCGATGGTCGCCACGTCGTGGGCGATCGATTCCGGCGGCTCGAGCCACGGCATCGTGCCCTGCACGAGGAGGGAAACCGCTCCCCGGGTGGCGAGTGCGCGGGCCTCGTCGAGGAACTCGGTGCGGTTGGACGTCGGGTTGCCGTACTCGACCCAGTGGAACCAGATGATTCCCGGACCGGGGTCGCCGCTCTCCGGGGTCACGAGGTAGGCCTCCGTGGGCGGGTCTGCCGGCTCCTCGAACGTCAGGTCCGTGACGGTCACGCCATCGGTCGTCTCGGCCGAGATCACCGTGGTCATGGGGAGCTCGTCGGAGAAGCCAAAACGGTCGGGGTTCGGCGCGGCGGCTGACGCGTCGGTCGACATCGGTGGGCTCGGCTCCTGGCTGGGGACCGATGGGCTGGCGCCCGGGGATTCCGCGGCGGAGGTGCATGCGGCGATGAGGGTGGCGGCGGCCGTCACAGCGACCGCCGCCTCCCGGACCCTCATGCCCCCACTACGGTTCTGCCCCGACGAATGGTTCAGACTGCGCGCGAGCCATGGTCTTCGCCAAGCACGAGCACGACCCCGAGCACGAGGCGAGCGACGAG
>DATFEC010000103.1:0-2905 GCA_035251655.1 Candidatus Limnocylindria bacterium
CGTGGACCTTGCCCGACGCTTCGGGGAGCAGGTGGCAAAGGTCTTCGAGCTGCCGGTATACCTCTACGGTGAAGCCGCGCTGCGGCCCGAGCGTCAGCGCCTGGCCGACGTTCGGCGCGGACAGTACGAGGCCCTGCGCGACGAGATCGGGGTCAACCCTGACCGTGACCCGGACTACGGTCCGCCGCGGCTCCACCCTCGAGGCGGTGCGGTGGCGGTCGGCGCGCGCAAGCCGTTGATCGCGTTCAACCTGAACCTCGCCACCGACGACCTCGAGATCGCGCAGCGGATCGCCGAGACGATCCGCGAGTCGTCCGGCGGCCTGCCCGCCGTGCAGGCGATGGGTGTCCTGGTCGCCGTTCCCGACGGGCGGCAGCTGGCCCAGGTCAGCATGAACCTGGCCGACTGGGAGCAGACCGGCATCCCGACCGTTGTCGGGGAGGTCCGTCGCCTGGCTCGCCAGGCGGGGACCGACATCGACCATGCCGAGCTCATCGGCCTGGCGCCCACTGCCGCCCTCCTGGAGGTCGCCGCCGACACGCTTGCCCTCCGCGGGTTCAGCCCCGACCAGGCGCTCGAGCTGCGGCTCGCGAGAGACCGATGACGCTCCGCCGCGCTCTGCCGGCCGCGCTGTGCCTCGGTGTCGCCGGCTGGCTCCTGATCTGGTTCCAGACCGAACCGCGGGCGAACTTCGACTCGCTCATCTACCACACGCACGCCCTCGAGTACGCCGGGCTCGATCGCGAGGAGGCGGATTCCGTCAGCTGGCGGATCTTCAGTCGGTATGCCACGGATCGCGAGCGCACGCTGATCGCCGACACGATTGGCGGCACGTGGAGCACGCCGGCCGACGGCCGCTGGATGGACCTCTACCAGATGCGGCCGCTCTATCCGCTGCTGGTCGCGACCGCGTACCCAATCGTCGGCGAGCGCGCACCCATGACGGTGAGCGCCGTGGTGACAGTCGGGTTCGTGGTGATGACCGCGGTTGGCTTCGGTCTCCTCTTCGGCTGGCGCGCCGCCGCATTCGCCACGGTCGCCGCGCTGCTCCAGGTGAACTTCACTCACTGGCTCGTCTTCCTCACCACTGATGGGCTGGCGATGAGCTTGTGGGCGGCCTCGCTGGTCGCCGTCGCCTTCTACGCCCGGAGTGGACGTCGGGCCTGGCTCGGGGTCCTTGCGCTCGCCATCCTGGCACTCGGCCTCACCCGGCCCACCAGCTCGCTGGTCCCGATGGTTCCCGCCCTGTGCGCGGCGGTCGCGCTCGTCACGCGCCAAGCGGTCTGGCGGCGGTTCGCCGTTGCCAGCGTGGCGGCGCTGATTCCAGCGATATCCGTGGTTTGGATCCAGTCATTCCTCGGCTATCCGGGGTTGGCTGACGTCCTCCAGGAGATCCCGACCCGCCACTTCGGCCTTCCGGACATCGACGACCCGATCGCCTACACGATCGCCCTCAACCAGTGGGCGATCACCGACCGGCTGCTGCCAACCCTGTTCGATCAGCCGCTCTTGGTCGCCACCCTTGCCGCCGGCACTGCCGGACTGATCGTCCACCGGTCGTGGACGGCGGGCGTGTTCCTGGTCGCCCTTTTGGTCGTGCCGGTGGCCTGGATCATCCACCCCGTCTGGTTCGATGCCGGTCGGATCCTCGCCCCTGCCTGGGTCAGCCTCAGCCTCGGCGTCGGGTTGCTCGTCGAGTGGGCACTCGTCCGTGGCCAGGTGCCCGTGCGACGTGTGGCGGAATGGGCGACCCAACCGGCGGTCGTTCCGGCGGCCGGGGCCCGTGTGACCGACGTGCCCATCGCGAAGCCGGAGACCCAACCCATCCCGGTTGCGACCGGCACGAGGCGCGGCCTGGGGTGGGAGCCTCAGCTCATTGGCGAGATGACGGAGGTCCCCGAGGTGGAAGGGTGACACTCCGCGAGGATCTCCAGGCCGCTGTCATCGCCGCCCGGGACCGGGCCATGGCCACGGGTGACCTGACAATCCCCGGCGATACGGCACTGCCCACCCCGAGCGTGGAGCGGCCCGCGCACGCGGAGCACGGTGACTATGCGACGAACGCCGCCATGCAGCTCGCGCCGCTGGCCCGCTCCTCCCCCATGGCCATCGCTGAGGTCCTCGTCCGCAACCTGGAGCTGCCCGACGGCGTGCGCGAGACGACGGTCATGCCGCCGGGGTTCATCAACTGGCGCCTCGACCCGGCCTGGGTAGCGGACCAGGTGCCCGCCATCCTCGCCGCAGGGCCGGCCTGGGGCCGGTCGACGGGGCTGGCCGGCCAGCGGGTGAACGTGGAGTTCATCAGCGCCAACCCCACTGGCCCGCTGCACATCGGAAACGGTCGCGGGGGGTTCATCGGCGACGCGCTGGCGAACCTTCTCGAGACGGCCGGGGCGGAGGTCGGGCGCGAGTACTACGTCAACGACTTCGGCAGCCAGGTCCGCGACTTCGGCCAGTCGGTCTACCTGGCCCGCACCGGCCAGTCTGGCGAAGCGGGCTACCGCGGCCAATACATCGGTCAGTTGGCAGCGCAGGTGCCCGAGGAGGTGGTCGCATCGGTCAACCCCCTGGAGGCGATCGGCGAATGGGCCTGGAACCGGGTGTACGACGACATCAAGCGCACGATCGCCCGGCTCCGGATGCGGATCGACGTGTACCGCTCAGAACGCGAGCTCCACGAGGCGGGCGAGGTGGCCGATGGCATCGAGCGACTGCGAGCCGCCGGCCACGTTTACGAGTCCGAGGGGGCGACCTGGTTCCGCTCGACGACCTTTGGCGACGACAAGGATCGGGTCCTGCTCCGCTCCAACGGGGAGCCCACCTACTTCGCGGCGGACATCGCCTACCTGCTCGACAAGTTCGGTCGCGGCTTCAACCACCTGATCTACATCCTCGGGCCGGACCA
>DATFEC010000206.1:0-2724 GCA_035251655.1 Candidatus Limnocylindria bacterium
CGCGTCCGCTCCCCCGCCGCGTGGGGTGATGTCGCGGCGGAAGAGCCCAAACTGGCGGCGGGTCAACGAGCCGGGCGCGACGAAGAGCGTGTCCCCGGTCGGCCCGTGCAGGCCGGCGACGGCGGAGGCGGGCCGGTAGACTGCGCTGGCCTCGCCCCGCTCGCCCTCGTAGGACACCTCAGCGTCCCGTCTGAGCGATCACGTGGTCAGGCTTGATGAGGAAGATCTCGCGCGGGCGCTCGCGGAATCGGTATGGCTGGCCGGTATAGCGCTGGGACATCTTGTCGATGAATGCCAGGCCCTCATCGGGACGGGTGCCGACCACCTGGCCGCGGATGACAAGGAATCTCCAGTCGTTCGTCTTGTCGGCGACCGACACGGTCACGTGGGGGTCTCGTTGCCAGTTGGCGGCCTTGCGGGACCCGACCATCGAGCTGGTCAGGACATGTTCGCCGTCCCAATCCATCCACATCAGATAGTGGGCAATCGAACCGTCGGGCCGGTGGGCTGACACGTGCCCGAGCACGTCCGTGGTCAGCAGGTCGGCCAGCTCATCCGGGATCTCAACGCTCATGCCGGGGATGGTAGCGGGCCGCCTACAATGCGGTCGTGGCGCTCAGGGAAAAGCTCCTGGCCGGCGAGGAAGTCGTCCACGAGACGACGAAGCACTGGATGGCCCCGGTCCGCGATTCGCTCTTCCCCGTCCTGCTCCTGATCGGCGCCGTTCTCGTCGGGCAGATCAAGCCGGAGGGCAACGACGGGATCGTCGGCTTCATCGCCAGCATCGCCGGGTGGATCCAGATCGGGCTGGTGGTGGCGGGTGTCGCGATGATCGTCTACAACCTTGCCGCGTGGCGGACGGCGGTGTTCGCGGTGACCAACCGCCGCGTGATCCGCGAGGAGGGCCTCCTCTCGCGCCGGTCGTCGGCGACCCTCATCGAGTCGATCACCGATGTCAAGCTCGTCATTCCGTTCATCGGTTCGCGGCTGGGCTATGGGGATCTGAGCATCGTGAGCCAGTCCGGTGAGTCCGGGGCCGACCGGTTCAAGACGATCAGCGAGCCAGAGGGCTTCCGCGACCACATCCTTGGCCCGAACATCCGTGCCGCTACGCAGGCTGCGGCGACAGCCCCGGCCACGGCCCCGATCGCGGAGGCCGCACCTCCGCCGGCACCGGAGCCCGCCGTCCCCGTCGACGAGACCGCGACCCTCGCCCGGCTGGCGGAGCTGCGCGACACCGGCGTCATCACTGCCGAGGAGTACGAGGCCAAGAAGGCGGAGATCCTCTCCCGGATCTAGCTGGCCGGCCCCCGCGCGAGCAGGCGGGCGAGCAGGAACGCCCACAACGGCAGGACGGTGACGTAGCCGAGCGCCCCGGCGGTCGTGAACGGGTTGTTCACGCCTCCGACCACGAGCCCCGCCCCGAAGAACACGGTGGCGAGCCCGGCGAGGATTCCCACCGGTCGCGCCGAGGTCAGCCATGGGCCGGCCAGCAGGTTGGCTCCGCCGATCCACGCCCCGACGTAGATGAGAGCCGCGGCGGCGAGAAGACCGGGTCCGAAGGCCGCAGCCCCCGGATCGCGGGCGACCGCCCCGGTCATCTGAAGGACCTGGATGACGCACCAGGTCACCACGGCGAGCCAGCCGAGCGTCTGGGCCAGCTGCGCGGGTCGGAGGGGAGTCGCTCCGCCGAGCTCGTAGTAGGACAGCATGAGCGGGGCCAGGGCCGCGGTCATCACCAGCAGCGCCGCGTCGTTCAACGGGCTCCACGCCTCGTCCAGGGCCAGCGTCAGCCCGATGCTGACCAGCCCCACGACCCCGGCCGCTGCGACCACGTACCCCGCCACGGAGCTGATCCGGAGAATGCGTCGCGTTCGGGGACTCATCGCGTCCGATGGTAGGCTCCGCCCGTGACTGACGCGCCCGAAAAGGCCCCGTGGCTCCCGCCGCGCTGGTTCATCCGGCTGTTCTGGGCCTCGCATCGCGCCGTCTTCCGGATCACGGGCGGCCGAATCGGACTGCGGCCACCCAAGGGCAACAAGTACGGGATGATGCGTCTCCATACCGTCGGCCGCCGCTCCGGTGCCGAGCGGATCGCGATGCTCGGCTACTACGAGGACGGCCCGAACGTTGTCACCATGGCGATGAACGGTTGGGGTGATCCGGAGCCGGCGTGGTGGCTCAACCTCCAGGCCAACCCGGACGTCACCATCGAGCTGCCCGACGGACCCCGCGCGGTCCACGGCTACGCCGCCACGGGGGACGAGCGCCGCCGCCTGTGGGCGAAATGGGCCGAAATCGACGAGGGTCTCGACGGCTGGGCTGCCCTCCGATCACGGGAGACCGCCGTTGTCGTCTTCGAACCGCGACCCAACGCCTGAGCCCGACGTCAGCTACTACGACAACGGAGCCGTTCGCTATCGCGGATTCAGGCTCGACGGAGAGATGCACGGCGAGTGGGAGTTCTTACGCCGAGACGGCAGCGTGATGCGTCGCGGCGCCTTCGACCGCGGCCGCCAGATCGGCCTGTGGCGGACATTCGACCGCTCCGGCAGGGTCGTGAAGGAAACCCAGTTCTGAACGGCCGCCGGCCCGCGAGGGGCCGGCGGCATCGGTATCAACGCTATTCGACGTTCGGCAGGATCGGGCAGCGGAAATCGGCCCCGGGCATTCGAACGAGCGTGATCTCGCCGGCGTTCACCAGCGCGATGATGTCGTCGAAAT
>DATFEC010000012.1:0-3071 GCA_035251655.1 Candidatus Limnocylindria bacterium
CCGCTGGGCGTGTCCGCGGGCGACCGCGAAACCTTCGTGATCTTCCCGTCGGGAAAGACCGATGTGTAGAACTGGGCGGCTTCTTCCGCGGTTCCGTCGAACCACAGGTTTGGGGTGATCTTGTTCACGATGCGACCTCCGAAATCGCTGCTCGGACGGGGTCCGGCCACCCTAGCACCGAGCCACAGCGGCCACAAATCAGCGGATCAGGACCACCGTCGGACCCCCCGGGGACGTCCTTCCAGGCCGCATCGGTCGTGGTCACCTCGAACGTCAAGGTGTCGATGCGGGGCCGATACGCCGTTGCAACCCCTGCGTTCGGCGCCCCTTTGCACTGCCGCAACAGGCGTCGAAGCAGGGTGGTCGGACGAGGAGGTGCCCCTCATGGCACAGACTGCTGTCCAGGAATCAATCCTGACCACCGAGACCACCTCGCGAGAGCCGGTGCGGCTTGCCCTGCGCAAGCTGTGGTCCGACCATGTCTTCTGGACGCGTGAGTACATCATTGCCGCGATCAACGGGTCGTCTGGCCCGGCTGACGCCGCGGCCGCGCGGCTGCTGCGGAACCAGGACGATATTGGCAAAGCGATCGTCCCGTACTACGGCGAAGGAGCAGGGAACAAGCTCACCGACCTGCTGAAGCAGCACATCATGATCGCGGTCGATCTCGTGGCCGACGCGAAGAGCGGCAACAACGATAAGTTCGCCGCCGACGACCGGCTCTGGACCGAGAACGCGACCCAGATCGCGAGATTCCTCGCCGGCGCCAACCCGGCATGGCCCGAGAACGACGTCCGGGACCTGTTGTCGCTTCATCTGGAGCTGACGAAGGGTGAAGTCGTGGCTCTGCTCCAGCAGGACTGGAACGCCGCGATCAAGGCGTTCGACGACATCTTCACCGAGATCATGGTCTTGGCCGACGCGCTGCACGACGGGCTCGTGGCGCAATTCCCGGAGAGGTTCGGGGCGACCGCCGCCCGCGCATGATCCGCCAGGCTCCCAGGCTCGAGGCCAGGGAGCCCGCCCAGCTGAAGATCGGCGAGCGGACTCCGGGCTTCGAGGGCCTGCTGGGTACCGATGGGCATCGGTACGGGCTGAATGACTTCGCGCACAGCCGCCTGGTCGTGGTGATCTTCGCCTCGAACCGATGTCCCACCGTCCACGCATACGAGGAGCGGCTGCGCGCCTTTCAGGAGGCGTATGGCCCCCGCGGGGTCCAGGTGGTGGCCATCAACTCCAACGATGAGCACCTGTACCCCGAGGAGAGCTACGAGCGGATGGTCGCATTCGCCCGCGACAGCGGGTACTCCTTCCCGTACCTCAAGGACTCTGGGCAGGAGATGGCCCGGGCGTGGGGTCCGACCCGCACGTTCGAAGTCTTCGTCCTGGACCAGTACCGGCGGCTTCGCTACCACGGCCGGTTCGATGACGCGCGGCTCGCGGACCGCGTCACGACCCACGACCTCAGGGACGCCGTTGAAGCGCTGCTCGTGAGACGCGACGTCCAGGTTCCCAGCACCAGGCCATTCGGATGCAGTCTCGATCTCGTGTGATCCCCGTCGCGGCCTCGGCCGATGCCGCCGCCCAGGCGGCATCCGGCGTGCCACGGGCCGTGTGGGCGATCACCGGTGCAGCGTGGGCCGTCTCGCTCTACGCGGCGGCCAGCGGTGAGGCGGCCGCGCTGCACCATCACGAGCTCATCGAGGGCGGCCAGCCATTTTGGGTCGTCGTGCCCCTGTTCCTCGTCGCGTGGCTGGTGATGGTCGCCGCGATGATGCTGCCGTCCAGCATCCCCGCCCTTCGGGCCCTGGCCACCAAACCGTCGACCGTCCAGCGGCCGGCCGTCAGCTTCGGCCGATTTCTCGTGGCCTACGCCCTGGTGTGGATCGTGTTCGGGTTGCTCGCCCTCCTGGGGGACGTCCTGATCCACCAGGCAACCCAAGCCCTGCCCTGGCTGGACGAGCGGCCATGGATCATTGCCGGATCGGTCCTGGCCGGAGCCGGCCTGTTCGAGCTGTCACCGCTGAAGCGGAGCTGGCTCCGCCTGTGTCGAGAACCCGGTCGCCACATCCAGGCGCACGAAACGGCCGGCCGCATCGGCCTCGAGCACGCCCTTGCGTGTCTGGGCAGCAGCGGCGCGCTGATGCTCGTGATGTTCGCGGCGGGCATCGCCAACCTGATGTGGATGGCGCTCCTGGCCGCGGTCATGACCTACCAGGCCCTCGGCCGTCGCGGGATGGAGGTCGTGCCCCTCGTCGGCATCGCGCTCCTTTCGCTCGCCGCCCTCACCCTCATCCAACCCGACGGCCTGCCGTCCTGGTTCTTCAGTTGAGGTCCGACACCCGGCCAGGAAGTCGTGGCGGCTAGGCTCGAGACGGTGACCAGCAACCTGGATACGGCCGAGCAGGCTCAGGAAGGGCTCTTCGGCCGGCTCGCGAACCACACGATGGCCATCGGGCCAGCGACGATGAGCCAGAGGACCATGAGGAGCGAGAGACCGATGCCGCCACGGACCCATGCGTCGGCCTGGCACTCGCTGAACGCGCTCGCGGTCAAGCCGATGCAGTCGCCGCCGATACCCAGGAAGGCCGCGAAGATGCCGAGGGCCATGAAGCCGCTCCAGATCACGATCGCCCAGGTCGAAACTCGATGCGCCATGCCAGCCTCCTCTCCGGGGAGTCGCCAGAGGAACGCTTCCTCTTTCCCTGCGTGCGGAGAGTCGCGCTGCGGCGATGCGCAGAACAGGGCCAAAGGTCACGAAACCCGCACCGAGGTTCAGGCCGCGGTCAGCTCGGATTGGTCAGGGCTTGAACACCATGAGGGCGACGATGGCCAGGAGCGCCGCCGAGCCGGTTGCCATCAGCCACAGCGCCTTTTGGCGGGTGACGAGCAGCCGGGTGGGTTCGTCCCAGCCCGGTCCCCCTTCATCGACGAGCGCATGTCGCGCCGGCGTGTACGCCTTCGACACGGAAACGTACATGTAGGCGGTGATCGCGAACAGGAGATCGAGGGAGAGCCAGATCCACGGCTGGCCCCACCAATGGCCGACGAAGCCGGCGACGATGCCCGAC
>DATFEC010000104.1:0-3646 GCA_035251655.1 Candidatus Limnocylindria bacterium
CGCACGACCCGCGAGATCCCGGTGGTCATCCTCGAGCCGCGCCCGAGGCTCAGCTGAATTCGACGACCACCGGAGCGTGGTCGGAGGGGATGCCCGGGTAGGTGCTCGGCTTCCGGGCGTCGCGGTCGCGCTCCGCGGACATGGCCCGCGCGGCAAGTGGCGCGGTCGCCAGGACGTGGTCGATCCGCATCCCGAAGTTCTTGTGAAAGTGTCCCGCCCGGTAGTCCCACCACGTGAAGTAGCCGGGCTCCGGGTGGAACTGGCGCAGGAGGTCGGTCAGCCCCCACTCCAGCAGCCGCGCCACGCGTTCACGTTCCGGCGGCGAAACGTGGGTCGCCCCGTGCGCCGCGGCCGGGTCCCACACGTCGTTGTCGGTCGGCGCCACGTTGAAGTCGCCGCACATGGCGAGCGGCAGGGCCGGGTCATTCGCCGCACGCAGCCAGCCGTCGAGGTGGTCGAGCCACGCCAGCTTGGCCGCGTAGAACTCGGAGCCGACCACCCGCCCATTCGGGACGTAGATGCTCGCCACCCGGATGTCCCCGCAGGTCGCGACCAGGAAGCGCCCTCCGTCATCGGTCCAGTCCTCGCCCTCCGGCAGGCCACCGGCGATGTCGGAGATTCCGACACGGGACGCGATCGCCACCCCGTTCCAGGTCCCGGTCCCGTGGTGGGCCACCTCGTACCCCAGTGCCGCGAAGTCGACCAGGGGCACCGCGTCATCGGCCAGCTTCGTCTCCTGCATGCACAAGATGTCGGGCTGATGGCGCTCGGTCCAGGCCAGGACCCGCTCGAGCCTCGCCTTGAGCGAGTTGACGTTCCAGGTGGCCAGTCGCACGCGGCGTTCCTACAGCTCGGACAGCGCCGCAGCGCGAATGCGGTCGTACTCCTCGACGGTGATCAGACCTTCGTCGCGCATGGTGACGAGCCGGCGCAGGCGGAACGCTGGGTCGGTCCCACCGATCTCATCCTCGTCGGCGAGGTCCTGCTGGGTCATGCCCGAGGCAAGCTCGGCCCGTCGCCGCTGCAGCGCGCTGCCGATCAGGCCGGCCAGGGCGGAGAACGTCGCGATGCCGGCGAGCATCATCACGATGCCGGCCAGCCGCCCTGCCGTGGTGTAGGGATAGATGTCTCCGTAGCCCACCGTCGTCGCGGTCACCAGGGCCCACCAGGCCGCGTCGAACAGGCTGGTGACGTTCGGGTTCCGACCGGACTCCGCGAGGTAGAAGAGGAAGCTCGCGATCACCGTGATCGAGAGCCACATCGTCCACAGCATCTTGATCGTGAGGTCGCCGGCGAGGTACTCGAGGATCCCGACCGCGCTCGTCAACCCACGGGTGGCCCGGACGAGGCGGAGGAGGCGGAGGAGGCGCAGCAGCCGGAAGCCGCGCAGCATCGGCAGGAGGGTGACGACGTCGATCCAGTGGCCCCGGAAGTACTCGCGGCGGTCGTAGGCGGCGAGGAAGCGGACCCCGAACTCGATGGCGAAGAAGACGGTGATGGCGTCGGACGCGAGCTGGCCGATCGCCCCTCGCGGCTCCGCGCCGAGCAGCAGCCAGACGACGACCAGGATGGCCATGAGGGCCTCCCAGAGCACGTCGTAGCGGACGAAGAAGTCGTTGATGGACGTTCGCAGCGCTCTCATGACCGCATCGTACTGCGGGCTACACTGGCCACCCGGAGCAATTGAGGAGGTCGTGATGTTCAAGGGATTCCGTGACTTCGTCATGCGCGCCAACGTCGTCGACCTGGCGGTGGCGGTCGTCATTGCCGGTGCTTTCGGGGCGGTCATCGCATCCTTCGTCGCCGACGTCCTCACCCCACTGCTCGGGCTGGTGGGCGTCCCGGACTTCAGCACCGCGACGTTCACCGTTGGCACCGCGGAGGTCCGCTACGGACTGTTCCTGAATACGCTGATCACGTTCGTCCTGGTGGCCGCGGCCATCTACTTCTTCGTCGTAAAGCCCAAGGAGCGGTTCGACGCCCGTTGGGCAAGCGAAGAGGAGGCCACGACCAGGGGGTGTCCACACTGCGCGACCGATATCCCCCTTGCCGCCACCCGCTGCCCGAACTGCACCAGCCAGCTGACCTGACCTCGCCGAGGGACCTCCCATGACCGATGCGGGCGCCCCACGCTGGGGCGCCCGGTCGATGACCGGACCGCTTCGCGCGGTCCTCGTCCACCGCCCCGACGCCGCCTTCGGCGCAGCGTTCGATGATCCGGCCCACGGCTTCCGCCACCCGGTCGACCTGCCGATCGCCCAGGCCGAGCACGACGCCTATACCGATCTGCTGTCGAGCCTCGGCGTGTGGGTCCATCGCCTCGTCGCTCACACGGATGACCCCGACCTCGTGTACACCTTCGACCCTGCGCTGGTGACCGATGGAGGCGCGATCCTCCTCCGCCCCGGCAAGCCGAACCGCAGCGGCGAGCCACGCATCGTCCGCCGATGGCTCACGAATGCCGGGATCGGCATCGCCGGTCGCATCGGTCCGCGTGCCACGGTCGAAGGCGGCGATGTTCTGTGGCTCCGGCCCAACCTGCTCTGCATCGGCCGATCCCTCCGCACGAACGAAGCCGGCGCCCGCCAGCTCGCGGCCCTGGTCGACGCGGACGTGCGGACCTTCGACCTCCCGTACTGGAAGGGTCCGGGCGAGCTCGTCCATCTCCTGTCGGTCATCTCACCAGTTCGAAACGACCTCGCCGTCGTCTATCCGCCGCTTCTCCCCGTCGGCCTCTGGTCGCTGCTGAACGAACTGAGGATCGACACCATCGCCGTCCCCGACGAGGAGTACGAGACCCTCGGCTGCAACGTCCTTGCCGTTCGGCCCGGCTTGCTGGTCATGGCAGAGGGCAACCCCGTCACCAGGCGGGCCCTGGAGGTCGCGGGCTGCACGGTCCACGCCTATCCCGCGACCGAGATCGGCCTCAATGGCTCGGGCGGGCCAACATGCATGGCGCTTCCCCTTCTCCGCGGCTGACGCGCCGGGACTTGACGACCGGCTCCGCCCGGAGGGGCCATGACAAACGGTTGACGTGAGCGGCGGCATACTAGGAACCCAATAGACTCTCGCCGGCGGCCCACCGGTCTTCGAAGCGACACCCAGCCCGAGGTGAGCCATGGGATACAACCTGCGGAACCGGAACTTCACCAAGCTGCTCGACTTCAGTCCAAGGGAGATCCATTACCTGCTCGACCTGTCCCGCGACTTGAAGCGGGCGAAGTACGGCGGCTACGAGCAGCAGCGGATGCGCGGCAAGAACATCGCCGTCATCTTCGAGAAGACCTCCACCCGGACCCGGGTCGCGTTCGAGGTTGCCGCCTACGACCAGGGCGCCCACGTGACCTACCTCGGGCCGTCGGGAACCCAGATCGGTCACAAGGAGTCGATGAAGGACACCGCCCGGGTCCTCGGACGGATCTACGACGGAATCGAGTACCGCGGCTTCGGCCAGGAGATCGTCGAGGAGCTGGCCGAGTACGCCGGCGTCCCGGTCTGGAATGGGCTGACCGATGAGTTCCACCCGACCCAGATCCTGGCCGACTTCCTGACCATGACCGAGTTCAGCGACAAGCCACTCCATGACATCTCGTACTGCTACCTGGGTGACGCGCGCAACAACATGGGCGACTCGCTGCTCGTCGGC
>DATFEC010000168.1:0-6116 GCA_035251655.1 Candidatus Limnocylindria bacterium
GCGGATCCTGCTCACCAGCCATGGCCTGAAGGGGCTGTCGGGGAGCAACCTGACCCTCATCGACCCGGCGCGCACGTACGACACCATCACCAACGAGCTCACCGGCTCGCTGTACTTCGCCTTCGGGAAGTACTCGATCGAAGTGGAGCAGCAGCCGACCCTCGTGAACGGCGTGGATCCGGCGCTCAACGAGCCGCCCTCGGCCGCGGACACTGAGGCGGAGTTCGCCACCTCCGACTACAACGTCGAGAACCTCTACGACCGCCGGGACGACCCGTTCGACGGCTGCGACTTCACCGGCAACCTCGGCTGCCCAGGCGTCAACCCGCCGTTCGACTACGTCCCCGCCTCGCAGGAGATCTATGAGGCGCACCTCGCCGATCTCGCCCAGCAGATCGCCGGACCGATGCACGCGCCCGACCTCCTGATGATCCAGGAGGCCGAGGACCAGGACATCTGCACCGTCACCGCGGGCGCGATGGACTGTGGCGTCACGAACAACCGCGACGGGAAGCCCGACACGCTCCAGGAGCTGGCGCTGGCCATCTTGGCCGCGGGCGGGCCGGCCTACGACACGGCGTACGACCGTGACGGGGCCGATGACCGCGGGATCGTCTCCGCGTTCATGTTCCGGACCGACACCGTGGAGCTCCTTCCGGCTGACGCAGATGACCCGGTGCTGGGCGCCAGCCCGACGGTGGACTACCGCGGAACGGCGCTCGGCTACAACACCGATGTGTCCAACCCCAAGGCGCTGAACGCCGACCTTCCGGACGACGTAAACCTGGACACCGGCTTCGACGGGACGAACGTCTACACCCGTCCGCCGCAAGTCGGCCTCTTCCGGGTCTGGCGCGACGGGATCGGTATGAGTGTCTTCACCGACCTGTACGCGATCAGCAACCACTTCAGCAGCACGCCCGACGCCCGGGTCGGGCAGCGAACCGAGCAATCGGCCTACAACGTCGCGATCGTTGAGGCCCTGGCCGATGCCGACGCGGAGCGCGTGATCAGCGGCGGGGACTTCAACGTCTTCCCGCGCCCGGACGACCCGTTCGCACCGGGGCAGGCGTACGGTTGCAACCCGCTTCCGTGTGACTTCGGCCCGTCCGACCAGCTCGGCCCGTTCTACGAGGCTGGCCTCAATAACCTTTGGGACACGCTCGTCGCGGAGGTTCCGCAGAGCGCCTACAGCTACAACTTCGTCGGCCAGGTCCAGACCCTCGATTCCCAGTTCGCAACCGATGGCCAGTTCGCCGATCTGGTCCAGGTGCGGGCCGGTCACTTCAACGCCGATTTCGCCGCCGACTACGACGGCGATGTGGCGCGCGGCGCCTCCGACCATGACCCACAGCTGGCGCGATGGTCCACCGACGTCACGATGGACCGCCTTCGTGTGCTGGTCGATTACCTCGTGGACACGGGCGACCTGTCAGCATCAAGAGCTGCCAGGCTCCATGAGCGGCTGGACAGGGCCGCAGCATTCCTCGCCAGCGGGAAGACCGCCGCGTACCGAGCGCAGCTGCAGGCCTTCGGCGATCAGGCGCAGGACTGGGCTCCGCAGTACATGACCCAGGACGCCGCCGATGCCCTGGAGAAGGAGGCCGATCGCCTGGCCTCGCTCTAGATCAGAACCAGCCCTTGCGCCGGAAATACCACCACAGGCCCAGGACGATGACCAGCATGCCCAGGAGCACCGCCGGGTAGCCGTAGCGCAGCTCAAGCTCGGGCATGAAGAAGAAGTTCATGCCGTAGATGCCGGCGATCAGGGTCGGGACCATGAGCAACACGGTGACCGCGGTCAGCCGCTTCACGACCTGGTTCAGGTTGTTCGTCGTCACCGACTCGTACGCGTCCAGCGTGGACGCGGTCAGGTCGCGATACAGGTCGAGCGAATCCAGCACCCGGACGAGGTGGTCGTACAGGTCCTGGTAGTAGGGCAGGGCCTCGTCGTCGAGGATCTCGACCTCGCGCCGGAGGAGCTGGTTCGCGACGTCGCGCATCGGCCCGAGGATCCGGCGCAGCTCGAGCAGCTGCCGCTTCAGGCCGAGCACCTCGCGGAGGAGGACTTCATTGCCGTTGCCGGCAAGGATGCGGTCCTCCAGGCGGTCGATGTCCTCCGAGATCCGGTCGAGCAGTGGGAAGTAGCCGTCGACGGTCGTGTCGAGGACCGCATACAGCAGCCAGCCGGCTCCGTGGCCGATGGCCGAGGTCCGATGCTGGAACCTCGCCCGGGCCGATTCGACCACCGGTGATGGCCCCCAGTGGACGCTGATCAGGAATCCGCGACCCGCGAAGAGGTGCAGCTCCCCGAGGTCAAAGGCGAGGAGCGGGTCATTAGCGGGCAGCGCCTCGTAGGCGACGACGACGTGATGGCCCTCGTAGGTGTCGATCTTCGGCCGCTGCCGGCGCTTGCGGAGGTCCTCGACGGCCAGCGCGTGGAGTCCGAACTCCTGTTTCAGCAGCGCGAGGTCGCTCGCGGTGGGGTTTCCGATGTCGAGCCACACCAGCGTGTTGCGACGGCTGACAAGGCGATCGATCCCCTCGAATGCGCTCTCGTCGAGCGTCTCGAGATGGCCGTCCGGCATGAGGGCCAGGGCCAGCCGCGAGGACTGGAGGGACGACTCCTCGGTCACGCGCGTGATCGTACCGGCGCATCGCGCCGGGTGACGAGGCCGGCCGCGAGGTCCCGCGCGGCCGCCGATTCGAATGTCATCCGCAGGTCGGTGCCGTACCAGTGCGCCCACAGTGCCGGGCGAACACCACCGAGCGACACCACTTCGCCGCGCTCGACGCGACCCAGGAGACCGGTGTCGTGCGCCGCCAGCGGGATCTGGGTCCCATCCGCGAGGTCGATCGCCGCGGTGACGCGGCCCGCGCTTCCGCCCGTCGCCGGGCGGAGGATCGCCGCCTCCTCATCGAGATGTCGACGATGGCCGCTGACGGTCAGGGCGTGGCCGCTGACCCGAATGGCGACCTTCTCCGCCGGCGCGGCGGGTGTCGCCGTACCCGCCGCCGGTGTCGCGCTCCAGCCTCGGGACCCTTCGAGCGCAGGGCGGAAGTACGGATAGCCGATCCGCCCCCCGAGCCAGAGCAGCGCGGCGAGGAGGATCAGCAGCACCGGCCCCAGCCACAGCCGATCGCGGATGAGATCCGGGTCGTTCGCGATCGAGGCCTGGTCGAGGATTCGTCCCCAGCCGGCCATTGCCTGGACACCGGGCCTCTCCGTGAAGTCCTCCAGCGCCTGCCCATTGCTGATCGGGGGAAGCTCCGGGTCGAGGTCGTATTCGTAGGTCTCGAGCAGCCCGACATCGAAAGGTTCGTCCCAGTGGACCTGCGGCCCCTGCCACCTGCCGGGCACGACCGAGGACGGGTACGCGGTCTGGACGAGGAGGGGAGTGTTCCCCTGTGCGCCGTCCGCGACACGGGCGAGGTGAACGAAGGCGCCAGACCCGGCGGCCAGCGAGCGCGTTCCGCAGCCCCCTTCCGTTACGACGCACGTCGCGGTCGACTCGCCGTCGAACGCGAGCTGGATCCGGACCAGCGTTCCGTCCGGCACCGCGGCCAAATCGGCCACCGACTCGATGTCGGAAATCGGCTCGTCATCGTCGGGGACCACCTCGATAACCACCCGCCCCGGCTCAAGACCTCCAGTCAGATCTCCTCGGGCGCTGAACAGCTCTGCCGCGCCCGCGCCGTATGACTGTGGCGTGATGCGGCCGGTCACCGTGCGGGCAAGGAGCGCGTCCGGGGGCGTTGCGCTGCCGATGACCGTCATGTCCGCGCTCACGACCGTATCGCGAACCAGGAGCCCGAACGGCGGCCTGTCATCGATCCCCGGCGCCGGGAAGGGCACGGCCATCGCAAACCCTGATATCCCGACGTAGGTGACCGTGATCGGCACCTCGCGCTCGACCATCTCCGTCGAAGTGGCCGGGTAGATCTCCTTGACGGCGCCGGCCCACAGCAACGGGAGGATGGCGAGGACGAGGGCCACCACCGCCACCAACGGCGCGACGGCCACTGGCACAGGCCCGACCGCGGCCCGGACCCAGCGCTCGAGTCCGACCGGCAGGAATCCGAGGTACGCCCGCAGACGATCGATGACCTGCTACCCCTCGAATGACCAGGTCGCGCCGTCCCACCACCCGTGGAGGAGCTCGCCATTCGCCCCGCGGCCGAACAGGTCGATCCGGTTTGGGCCCCATGAGCAGGCCGACACGTCACCCGCAACCCGTACCCCCAGCGGCTCCCACGCCGACCAGCCGGCGGGCTCGTACCACTGGTGCATCAGCCCACCGTCGGCGGCACGCGCGAAGACGTCGATCCGGTCCGCTCCCCACGAACACACGGCCGGCGATCCGGTGAACGAGCCACCATGACCATGCCAGTCGTGCCAAGCCGCCCCATCCCAGTAGATGCTCGACAGGGCACCGTCCGGACCGATCGCGAAGACCTGCATCTCGTTCTCCACCCAGCTCGTTACCGCCGGCGTCGAGGCCATGACCCCTCCGAGCCGTTCCCACGTCGTCATCGGACCCTGTCTCCTCATCGGCCACGGTGCGGCCACTGAGTGCCATCCTATCCGGGTGGAGCGCTGGCGCACGATCATCGAACCGTTCCGGATCAAGTCCGTCGAGCCCATTCGCCTGACGACGATCGAGGAACGTCAGGCCGCCCTCGAAGCGGCGGGCTACAACCTGTTCAACCTGCACGCCGACGACGTCCTCATCGACTTCCTGACCGATTCGGGGACCGGCGCGATGAGCGCCGAGCAGTGGGCCGGCATCCAGCGTGGTGACGAGTCATACGCCGGAAGCCCGTCCTGGTTCCGCTTCCTCGAGGCGGTCCAAGAGCTGTTTCCGTTCAAGCACGTCATCCCCACCCACCAGGGCCGCGCGGCCGAGAAGATCCTGTTCAGCGTCGTCGCCGGACCGGGCAAGGTGGTTCCGAACAACACCCATTTCGACACCACCCGCGCCAACGTCGAGTTCACCGGCGCGGAGGCCGTGGATCTGCCCATCCCCGAGGGCCGCCAGCCAGCGGCCATTCACCCGTTCAAGGGGAACATGGACGTGGATGCGCTGGAGGCCCTCATCACCGAGCGCGGCCGCGACGCGATCCCGATGGTGTTCATGACCGTGACCAACAACTCGGGTGGCGGCCAGCCGGTCTCGCTGGCGAACCTGCGGGCCGTTCGGGCCGTGTGCGACCGATTCGACCTGCCGCTGTTCCTCGACGCGTGCCGCTTCGCGGAGAACGCCTGGTTCATCCGAACCCGGGAGGAGGGCTATGGCGACACGCCGATTCCCGACATCGTTCGGGAGATGGCGTCGCTCGCGGACGGGATGACGATGTCGGCCAAGAAGGACGGGCTGGCGAACATCGGCGGCTGGCTGGCGATGAACGACGACGCGTGGGCGGAGCAGGCCCGCAACCTGCTCATCCTGACCGAGGGCTTCCCGACCTATGGTGGCCTGGCCGGCCGCGACCTCGAGTCCATCGCCGCCGGCCTGGCGGAGGTCACCGAGCACGACTACCTGCGCTACCGCATCCGCTCGACCCAGTACCTCGGCGAGGGCGTGACCGCGGCCGGGATCCCCTGCGTCCAACCCATTGGCGGGCACGCCGTCTACCTCGACGCGGCTGCCCTGCTGCCCCACATCCCGCCGCTCGAGTACCCGGGCCAGGCCCTGGCTGTCGCTCTCTACCGGGAAGGCGGGATCCGGGGCTGCGAGATCGGGACCGTCATGTTCGGCCTGCACCCCGACGGATCGGAGTCGCCGGCGTCGATGGAGCTGGTCCGGCTCGCCATCCCGCGCCGGGTCTATACCCAGAGCCACGTCGACTACGTCATCGAGGTCGCGCGCTGGGTCGCGCAACGCGCTCGCGAGCTCCGCGGCTTCCGCATCGTCGAGCAGCCACGGACCCTGCGCCACTTCACGGCCCGCTTCGAGCCGCTCTGAGCGCCGGTCATCGGCCGTTCGCTATCATCGGCTCATGCGACTCCTGACGGGACGGCGTCTGACCGAGGTGGACGTCGGTTAACTGACCGATATCGCCGCGGCGCACGCCGCGACGACGGTGGACCTTGGCACCGGTGACGGTCGGTTCGT
>DATFEC010000125.1:0-2786 GCA_035251655.1 Candidatus Limnocylindria bacterium
AGATGGGCGACGGCTGGAGGTCCGCATCGGAATCGCCAGTGGACCGCTCGTGGCCGGCGTCATCGGAGAGCGGAAGTTCAGCTACGACCTGTGGGGCGACACCGTCAACACGGCGGCGCGGATGGAATCGAGCGGGGTCCCTGGATGCATCCAGGTCACCGACGAGACCTGCCGGCTGCTGGGCGACCGATACTCGTTCCAGCGCCGTGAGGGCATCGAGGTCAAGGGCAAGGGCCTCATGACGACCTGGATGCTGGACCCCGCCGCTCGCTAGCGGCCATTTGCAAGCCGACTGCAACCCGAAGGCACGGCACCCCGAAAAGGCGTTCGCGACCCGCGGCTGCGTACCGTGACTTCGGGCGCGACGACCTCGCGCCCGGACCAGGAGGTGCGTGATGAAGGACCTGAAGAAGGGTGCCCGAGAGCTCGAGAACACGGCCAAGGAGAGCGGCCGGAAGCTCGACGGGGAGGAGTCGGTTTCGGACAAGCTGGGCAACGCCGGCGACGGCATCCGTCACGGGTTGGGCGACGCCGGTGACGAGGTCCGCGATGCACTGAACACGCAGAAGGACATCGACCGGCGACGGACCCATCCGGAGCCTACGCCCCGCTAGCTCCGCGCGTCCTCGCCCAAGAATGATGCCCCCGGCCGTCGCGGCCGGGGGCATTCGTGCTGTCCGGGCGGCATAGGTACCGATAGATCAGCCATTCCGGCAAACCGTCGTCCCACGACCGACCGAGACCGATGAGCCAGGGGCACAAGGTACCGCCCGCGTCAGGGTTGTCGGGCACGGGACGCCGCTGCTAGGTTGCCCGCCAATCCACAGCACTTGAAGGAAGGAGGCACCACACTGCGCAAGCCGATTCGAGCCTTGCTCGCCCTCCTCCTGCCGGCGATCGTGATGATCGCCTTTGCGGCAAGCACCCTGGCCGCGGGTCCCCAGGGGAAGGTGGACATGTGCCACTGGGCGAATCACAAGTACGTCGAAATCAACGTCTCGGCCAACGCCATGCCGGCACACATGGGTCACGGGGATGTCCTCCCCGACGAGTACGGGGACTGCCCGTAGTCAGCCGGCGCTGACCGACCGTTCAACCCACCGGTGGCGCCCTTCGTGGGCGCCACTGCCATCTCTCGAGCCCGGGGGGGTTCCCGATCATGGCATTCAGCACCGGCTTCTCCGGTCCGACCGTGTCCATCGTCATGCCCTGCCTCAACGAGGAGGAGACGGTCGGCGTGTGCGTCACCAAGGCGCGCACGTGGCTCTCGACCTCGGGGTTCGAGGGCGAGGTCATCGTCGTCGACAACGGGTCCACCGACCGATCGATCGAGGTCGCATCCCGGGCAGGGGCCCGGGTGGTCCATGAGCCGACGCCCGGCTACGGACAGGCGTACCAGCGCGGGTTCGCCGAGGCCCGCGGCGAGTTCATCGTCATGGGCGACTCGGACGACACGTATGACTTCAGCAACCTGACGCCGCTCCTGGAGCCGCTGAATCGCGGCTCTGACCTGGTCCTCGGCAACCGGTTCGCCGGGGGCATCGCCGAAGGGGCCATGCCGTGGGCTCATCGGTATATCGGCAGCCCGATCATCAACTTCCTGATCCGGCTGTTCATCGGCACCGATATCGGAGACAGCCAGAGCGGGCTGCGCGCCTTCCGCGGCAATCTCGCCGAACGCCTGCGTCTGCGCTCGGGGGGCATGGAGTTCGCCTCCGAGATGATCGTGCGCGCGGCCCGGGCGGGCCTGACGATCACCGAGGTCCCCGCGCCGTATGCCATTCGTCAGGGAGAGAGCAAGCTCAGCACTTTCCGGGACGGCTGGCGTCACCTCCGCTTCCTGCTCCTCGCGGCGCCGGACTACCTGTTCATCCTGCCCGGGCTGACGCTGACCTTCCTCGGAATCGCCACCCTCGTCATCTCGTTCGCCGCCCCGGTCGGGGTCGAGATCGGCTCGTTGACCTGGCAGCCAGTATTCGCCGCGACGATCTTCCTGGCGATCGGGGCCAACACCCTCCTGCTGGGCATGATCGCGAAGATCCACGGCTGCGCGATGGGCATGCTGCCGGAAGACCGATGGGTGCGGCTCTACCGCCGGGTGTTCCGGCTCGAGGGCGTGCTCGGACTGGCGGGCCTCATGCTCCTCATCGGCCTTGCCCTGGACATCGGGCTGTTCTGGGTCTGGGCATCCGGGATGCAGCACCCGCTCGGGCTGCAGCTCGCCGCACTGGCCCAGACGCTGCTCATCGTCGGGGCCGAGCTGGCCATGGCCGCCTTCCTGCTGGTCACCGTCGATCCGTCGTGAGGGAGCGGCGCCGGCGACTGCGGATCGCCTACGTCTACGACGCGCTATACCCGTTCCTGCTCGGCGGTGGTGAGAAGCGGTTCCACGAGCTCTCGACCCGGCTGGCCGAGCGCCACGAGGTCCACTACATCACCTGGCAGTTCTGGGACGGCCCACCGCACGTGCTCCGTGACGGGATCGGGTACCACGCGGTGGGGCCACCCGAGGAGCTGTACGGAGGTGACGGCAAGCGGACGGTGCGCGAGGCGCTCGCGTTCGCCGCGCGGGTCGCGCCGGCCGTGCGGAGCGGGGGGTACGACGTCATCGACTGTGCCGCCACGCCCTACCCACCGGTGTACGCCGCGTGGCTCGCCACGCGTCTGACGCGGACCCGGGTCGTGGCGACGTGGCACGAGTTCTGGGGCGAGCACTGGAACGCCTACCTCGGCCATCGCCGTCAATTGGCCCGCGTCGCCCGGTGGACGGAGGCGAGGGCCGTCCG
>DATFEC010000193.1:0-5952 GCA_035251655.1 Candidatus Limnocylindria bacterium
CGCCTACGACGCGATCGTGGTCGGCCCCGGGCTCGGCCGCCACGCGGCGACTCTTCGTCGGACGGCCCACCTGCTGGGCGAGCTCCGGCGGCCCGTGGTCGTTGACGCGGACGGGTTGACTGCCCTCGCCGCGCGGGACCGGTGGTGGCGGACGCTGACCGCCCCGGCGGTGCTCAGCCCCCATCCGGGAGAGTTCGCCCGCCTCATGGGCGGCGGCTCGCCGCCACCGGCCGAAGACGACGACGCGGCCCGCGAAGCGGCGGCCGGTCAGGCGGCCCGGCTGTGGGAGCACGTCGTCATCCTGAAGGGCGCGAACACCGTGGTTGCCGCGCCGGACGGGACGATCCTGCGGTCGGCGGTTGCCACACCTGCGCTGGCCACTGCCGGGAGCGGGGATGTGCTCGCCGGCGCGATCGGTGCGATGCTCGCCGCCGGCCTTGACCCAATCGATGCCGCCGGCGTCGCCGTCGCCGTGCATGCGGCCGCCGGCGTGCTCGCCGAGCAGCGGATCGGGGCGGCGGGCGTCCTCGCCTCCGATGTTGCTCGTCTCCTCCCGGAAGCGATCTCCGTGCTCCGTGGCGGCTCCAGCGGCAGCGGCCCCAGCGGCAGCGGCTCCAGCGACGTGTGATGCCTCGCGACGCCGGTCGTCACCGGGCCTGGGTTGAGGTCGACCATGCCGTCATCGCCGCCAACCTCGCCGTGCTGCGCCGGCGGGCAGGAGAAGAAACCCAGGTCATCGGCGTGGTCAAGGCCAACGCGTACGGCCATGGCGCGGTCGATGTGGCGGCCACCCTCGCTCGCATGGGCGTGGAACGACTCGCCGTAGCCACGCTGTCGGAGGGGGCGGAGCTGCGAGATGGGGGGCTGGGCGGACCGATCCTGCTCCTGTGGGGCATCGGATCCGGCGATGCCGATGCAGTCGTCGCTGCCGACCTGGAGCCCATGGTCGACAGTGTGGCGGCGGTCTCCAGCCTCGAGGCGGCCGCGGCCAGCGCCGGGGTGCGGCTCGGCGTGCATCTGAAGGTCGACACCGGCCTGGGTCGGCAGGGGATCGAGCCCTCGGCCGCTCCGGAGCTGGCTCGCCGGATCACCGCCAGTCGGCACCTGCAGCTCGCCGGAACGATGACGCATCTGGCCGCGGTGGATGACGAGAAGCACACCGCGGGCCAGCTCGACCGCATGACCGCCGCCCTCGACGGGATGCGCGCCGCCGGGATCGATGCCGGGATCGTCCATGTCGGGGGAACGGCCGCCATCCTCGCCGGTGTCGGCACCTTCGCCGACGCGGTTCGGCCGGGCATCGGCCTGTACGGGCTGAGCCCGGACGGGTTCAATGTGGAGGCAGCCGGACTGAGGCCGGCCCTCGCGCTTCGGGCACTGCCGCTGCGGGTGTTCGACGTCGCGGTCGGAACACCGATCGGCTACGGGCTGCGCTGGACCGCGGGGCGAACATCCCGACTGGCCACCCTGCCGATCGGGTACGGTGACGGCTGGCCCCGCAGCCACCTGAACAACGGCTCGGCCCTCGTTCGTGGGCAGCGGGCGCCGATGGTGGGAGCGATCAGCATGGACGGTCTGGTAGTCGACGTCAGTGAAGCGGGGTCCGTGGGTCTGGACGACGACTTCGTGCTCATCGGTCGCCAGGGAGTGGACGAGATCACCGCCGACGAGGTGGCCTCGCAGCGCGGAACGATCAACTACGAGGTGACGACCATGCTCCGCCGTCGACTGCCGCGCAGGCACCTGCACGGATGACCGCGGTCAACCGCGCCAGCTCTCCACCGCCTCCCGCCGCCGAGGCCCGTCCCCGGCCTGCCCCGATTCCGGTGCGGATCACGCCCGAGACCGAGATCACGCTGCTCCTCGACGTCGGCAGCGCCTGGACCAAGGCGGCGCTCGTCGGCCGTGCCGGCGGCCGGTGGCGGATCGTGTCCGGCTCCGCGCAGCCGACCGCCTGGGGCGAAGCGGTCCTGGTCGAGGACCTCGTCGGCCGCCTCATGCCGCATGCCGACACCCGCCTCCATGGGCGGCTGCCGCTCCTCGTCCGCGAAGCGCCACGGATCACCTGCCGCTCACCGCAACGGCCCGGCCGGCTGGCGGTAGTCGCTGACACCACGTTCGGGCTCGACGCGGCAACGGACCTCGCGATCCGGAGCGGCTGGACGGTCGAGGCCGCCGTGGCCGGTGACGACCGTCGCACGGATGCCGAACGCTTCGAGATCCTGCGTACGCCGCAGATCGACGCCTGGTTGGCGGTCCCGTCCCCGGGGGGAGGCAGCGGTCCGCTCTGGGGCCTCGTGGCGGCCGCCATCGGTCTGTCCCGCGCCCGCGTCCTGGTCGTCGGTCGTCCCGAGGAGCTGGGGGGGCTCGTCTCCCTGTTCGGGACGCGAGCGGAGTCGGTCGCCGAGGGCCTCGACGAACGGCTGATCGACGCCCTGTTGCGGCAGCTCACTTCCCTCAATCAGATGAGCGAGCCGCGCACCGCCACCCCGGTCGCGTTCAGCCGGGGGATCGACGCGCTGGCTGCCGGCCTGGGCATCACCGTCCTCGGGGTTGACCTGGGCGCGTCGTGGCTGTCCTGGCGCGAGAGCGGATCCCCTGGCCGGACGGCCGTCCTGGCCGGCAAATCCGACCGCATCCTGCCACCGGGCTCGCGGGCCGCAGCCGAGATCCTGCCGGCGGATGCCGACGAGTTCACAACGACTGACGCCATGGCCGGGCTTGCCGCGCGCCGCGCGGGCATTCCGGCGACGTCGGTGGAGCTCGCGATCGCCCAGGCGGTGGGCATCGACCGGCTCGCAGCCGCACGACACGTGCAGGGAGGTGGCCCCGCGGTGGACCTCCTCGTGGGCGGCGGCCGGCTGCTGGCAGCGGCGCCGCACCCCGCCGACGCTGCGCTCGTCATGCTCGACGGGCTGCGGCCGCCAGGCGTCACGCAACTGGCGATCGACCCGTGGGGGATCTGCGGGCCACTCGGCGCGCTGGCAGACGACGACGTCAACGAGGGTCTCGAAACCCTCCGTGATGACCTGCTCGTTCCGCTTGGCACCGCTGTCCGCTCGGAGGGGGGCCAGCCAGGTCAGCTTGCGTTCCGGGCTCGCCTGCACCGTCCCGGCTGGCCCGACATCCCGGCGGTCGAGGTCCGCGCCGGGTCGGTGGCGGTCCTCCCCCTCGAGCGTGGCGGGTCTGGCGATCTCGAGCTCGAGCTCGAGCGTGGCGTCTCCATCGGATCACCAACTCGCGGCCAGCGACTCCGAGCGGCGGTCATCGGCGGTGCGGTGGGAATCATTCTTGACGCCCGGGGTGACCCGATCCAGCTCCCGGCCCGCCCCGGCGACGCCCGGACCATGATCCAGACCTGGAGGGACGCGCTCCGGCGTGATCCCCGCGCCGGAGGTGGCGGATGACCGTCGCCGCCCCGTACCGCCATCGCGTCCGCCTGCCTTCCGGCGCCGAGCCGGTGGTGTCGGTCGGCGACGAGGTCCAGCCGGGGGATGCGGTCGCGACCACCGCCCGTCCGTCGGCCACCCAAACGGTTTCGCTCGCCCGACCTCTGCGTCGGCGGAAGCCGGAGGTCGTCGATCTCCTGCTGGTGACGCCGGGGACGCGGGTCCGCGCCGACCAGCCGATCGCCCGCACTCCCGAGCGCGAGGTCCGCTCCCCGGCGAACGGCTACTTCCTGGCCTATGACCCGGCCCGGGGCAGTGCGCAGGTCCTGACCGTGGAGGACCCCGAGCCGATCGTCAGCGACGTCCGTGGCGTCGTCATGGACGTCGATCCGGAGGCCGTCACCATCGCCGTCCCAGCCGTCGAGCTGCTCGGCGTGGGTGGCACCGGGCCTGCGGTGCATGGCCCGATGACCCTGGCGGTCAGCCACCCCGAGACACCGCTGGACCCGGCCATGATCGACGCCGATGCCGCGGGGCGGATCATCATCGGCGGATCATGGGCCTCGGCCGAAGCGATCACTCGGGCTCGTGCGGTCGGCGTGGCCGGGATCGTGGTCGGTGGGCTCCATGCCCGCGATCTGGCGGACTTCGCCGGTCTCCAACATCGCCGGAGCCTCCTCGGCACCGCCGCTCCACCCTTTGCCGTGCTGGCCCTCGACGGCTTCGGCCGATCTGGCATGGATCCAGCCCGGTTCGCCTGGTTGCAGGCCAACGCCGACCGATCGCTCACCATCCTCGGCGACCAGCGCCGCCTGCTCGTCTACGACGCCTCGCCGGCCCCGGAGCGCCTGGTCCGAGCCGCGGTGGGGGATCGGGTGGTCGTCGTGACCGGCCCCGGACGTGGGCAGGTCGGCCTGCTTCGGGAGGTTCCGAGCCAGCCGATGGCCATCGGTTCAGGGATCAGTGCTCTCTGCGGCCTGGTCCGGCTGGATGCCGGGCGCACGGTGACCGTCGCGCTCGCCAACCTGGAGGCCAGCCCGCAGCCGTCCTGAGATACTCGGTCGCGTGACCGCGAGCGTGACGAGGACCCCAACCGCCGGCGACCTGCTTTCTGATTCCGCGGCGGCGACCCGGCGGATCGGCCGACGATTGGGCCACGCCGCGCTGCCGGGGACGACCGTGGCGCTCGTTGGACCGCTGGGTGCGGGCAAGACCCAGCTCGCGAAGGGGGTTGCCGAGGGGCTCGGCGTTCGGAGCGTGGTTAACAGCCCGACATTCATCATCGTCAACGAGCATGCGGGCCGCCTCCCGCTGTTCCACGTCGACGCCTACCGGCTGCTCGATGCCGACGAGGCCCGGCAGGCCGGCGTCTTCGACGAGCGGCAGGCGGAGGGGGTGACAGTCATCGAGTGGGCGGACCGCCTCGAAGGCTGGTTGCCGGAGGACGTCCTGCGCATCGAGCTGGAGCTCGTCGAGGGCGCACCGCACCATCGTCGTCTCCGCTGGCTGGCCGGTCCGCGGCACGTGGCTGTGGCCCGTGGCCTCAAGCGGGGTGGAGCCTCGTGATCATCGGCCTCGACAGCGCCTCGCCCGACCAGTCGGTCGCGCTCGCGGATTCCTCCGGGGCGGTGCTCGCTGACGCGGCCTGGAGCGCGCCACGTGGCCAGGGCAGCGAGCTCCTGCCCCGCATCCTGCGCCTGCTCGACGGGCGGGGTGCGACCCTGCGCGATGTCCAGGGCGTGGCAGTCGGGCTTGGCCCCGGGTCGTTCACCGGGCTGCGGGTCGGCCTGGCGCTGGCGAAAGGCCTCGCGGCAGGACTCGCCATACCGATCGTCGGAGTTCCCAGCCTCGATGCGTGGCTGGATGCGGTACCGGAAGCTGCGGCCGCCCTGGTCCGCGCCGGCGCCGCCGAGGCATGGGCGCGGTCGCGAGATGAGGTCGAGCCGCGCCTGATCCCGTTCGACGCCATCACGGCCGAGGGCCGCGCCGTACGCCTGGTGACGCCGCGCGAGCTCGCCGACGCGCTCGACTTGAGCCGCGCGACGCCGCCCGACCGGGCTGCGGCCGTGATCGTGCGACTCGCGGCGCGACGGTTCGCGGCGGACGCGACGGACGATCTTGCGGCTCTCGAGCCGGTCTACCTGCGCCCCCCACGCGGCGTGGCCGAGGGAACGATGGTGCCGGTGACATGGCTCTGACCGCTGCCGTCCGGGTGGCGCCAATGGGGCTCGACGACATCCCTGCCGTGCTGGAGATCGAGCAGGCGAGCTTCACCACGCCATGGCCGCCGGAGGCATTCAACCAGGAGCTGCGCCACAACCGCCTGGCGCGGTACACGGTGGCGCGCCAGGGCCGCGCCGTGGTTGGGTACGCCGGGGTGTGGCTCATGGTCGACGAGGCCCACATCACGACCTTTGCCGTCCACCCCGACTGGCGACGGCAGGGGGTGGGCAGCCGACTGCTGCTGGCCCTGCTGGTCGTGGCCGAGGAGCTCGGGGCTGACCGGATGACGCTCGAGGTCCGTGTGTCGAATGCAGCCGCGCAGGCGTTGTACGAAGCGCAC
>DATFEC010000122.1:0-2487 GCA_035251655.1 Candidatus Limnocylindria bacterium
TGCAGCTCCGCCTTCGGCAGCCGTCGAAGGGTCTCGGCCAGGGCGGAGGCGTCGGACGACATCCGGGCATGATAGGAGCCGCGTGAGACGCCTCGTCGCCATCCTGGTTGCCGTCGCGGTCGTCGCCCTCCTGTTCGGCGCCCGTCCTGCCGACCCAGCAGCGGCCGACCCCGTGCGACTGGCGGCGCTTCGACGGGTGGATGCTGCCCAGGCCGCCGAGGCAGACGCGGCGCTGAACGCTGCGCAGGACCTCATGGACGAGGGCCTGCTGGAAGCCGGGCGCGGCCAGGCGGCCGTGCTGGGCGGGGACGACGACCCGGCCGCGATCATGGACCGCGCCGCACTCTCGTTCGAGGCTGCCGCGAATCCGATCGAGGTTGCCTACGCCGCGCTGACCGACCTGGCCTGGACGGTGCGCGTTCTCGACCCGGAACGTGCGCCACCTACCCTGACCCTCCGCGGAGGCGACATGGTCGCCCTCGGGGCCCAGTGGCGGGCCACCGGGCTCCCGCTGAGCGCGACAGCGGACCTGCGCCGAGCGGCAGAGGAGACGCTCGAAGCGCTCGGGCACGCCCTCGCCGCCCTCGCCCGCGACGACGCAGCCGGCGCCCTGGATGCGCTGGCGGAGGCCGAGGCCGCGCTCGAGATCGTCCGCGCGCTTGCCGACGAGCTCGCGACGATGCCGTTCTGGATCGGCACCGTGGAGGCGCTGATGGCCGCCACGTCCGACATCGCGGAGGCCGTCCTGGCCGGGGATCCGATCGCCCTGGCCGCAGCGCAGGCCGCGTACGAGGTCGCTATGGCCGACGCCATACGGGCCGACCAAGCCCTCGCCATTGCGCTCGGCGAGGAAGCGGCGCGGATCACCGGTCCGGCCTCCGCCGCATCAGGCGAGGCGCAGCGGCAGGTGGCGGCGACCCGGGCCGCGATCGACGCCCTGTCTATACTCCCCTGACCCCCCACGCCCGAGGAGAGCAGATGCGGCTACGCGCGGAGGCCACCGACCCGGCATCGGTCGAGGCGAACGTCCTCGCCGTCCCGATCTACAAGGAGGACGATCCCTTCGGCGACGACCTCGCCAACCTCGACGCCGCGGCCGGAGGCGTGATCCGCAAGGCGATCGAGTGGGGACGGTTCAACATTCTCGAGGACTACTTCGCCCTGATCGAAGGCGGTGATCTGCCGGTCGAGCACGTCCTCATCGTCAACGGCGTGCGGCGCGGCCGGGGACCGTGGCGGGCGCGACGGATCGCCGGGGTCGCCACGAGGGCCCTCCAGGGCAGGGGCGCGGCGAGGATGGCGCTCTGGCTGCGCGACGGCGAGGATGCGGACGGTTTCGCGGCGGCCGCCGTGGGCGCGACGGCGGGCACCTACCGGCCGATGGAGCTGTACGGCCGGCAGCGGGACACCGAGGCCATGAAGCGCAACGTCGAGGAGGTCGTGCTCCTCGGTGCGGACCAGGGGGTCCTCGACCGTGCCGCGACCCTGGCCGAGGGTGTCGCCTACTGCCGCGACCTCGCGAACCGATCCGCAAACGACCTGTACCCCGAGAAGATGGCCGAGGAGGCGCGGGCCCTCGAGGCCGACGGCTGCACGGTCGAGGTGCTGCACGTGCCCGAGATGCGCCAGCTCGGCATGAACGCTCTGCTCGGGGTCGGCCAGGGCGGGGAGCACCCGCCGTGTCTCATCGCGGTCAAGCTGCCCGGCTGGGAGCGCGGAGGGGATCGGAGGCTCGCGATCGTCGGCAAGGGCGTGTGCTTCGACTCGGGCGGCTTGAGCCTCAAGCCGGCAGACAAGATGGACGAGATGAAGCACGACAAGTCCGGCGCGGCCGCCGTCATCGCCGCCGCCCGGACACTCGCACGACTCCACCCGGACGCACCGGTCATGGCCGTCGCGCCAATGGTCGAGAACATGCCCGGCGGCCGCGCCCAGCGCCCGGGCGATGTGGTGAAGGCCATGAACGGGAAGACGATCGAGGTCACGAACACCGATGCCGAGGGCCGCCTCATCCTGGCCGACGCGCTCCATTGGGCCGAGACCCAGGGGGCGACCCACCTCGTCGACGTCGCCACTCTCACTGGTGCCGCGTCGATCGCGCTCGGCGAGCTGGTGAGCGCCTACTTCGCCAAGCCGCGGGACTGGGGCGACCAGGTGCGCGCCGCTTCCGAGGCGACCGGGGAGTGGCTGTGGGAGATGCCTCTCGCCGTGGAGTACCGGACGCAGCTCGACACGCCGTACGCCGACATCGTGAACAGCGGCTCGCGCGACGGGTCGCTGATCAAGAGCGCGATCTTCCTCCACGAGTTCGTGACCCGCCCGTGGGTCCACCTGGACATCGCCGGTACGGCATGGATGACCTCCGACAAGGCGACCTTCCCCAAGGGCGCGGTCGGGGTCGCGGTGACCACCCTGGTCCGCCTGGGGCAGGATTTCGCGGCAGCGGGGCGGGGCGCCTGACCGTGCCCTGGCCGGCCGTCGCAGCGG
>DATFEC010000102.1:0-2021 GCA_035251655.1 Candidatus Limnocylindria bacterium
TGCCCGTCGCAACAAGAAGACGATCACCCATCCGGAGTTCACGGAGGCCGTGGACCGGGTCATCGCCGGGCCCGAGCGGCGGAGTCGGATCATCACCGAGGACGAGAAGAAGATCATCGCCTACCACGAGGGCGGGCACGCTGTTGTGCAGCGGGCGCTGCCCAAATGCGACCCGGTGACCAAGGTCACGATCGTGTCGCGGGGCATGGCCCTGGGCTACACCATGAGCCTCCCGGCCGAGGACCGCTACCTCCACTCCAAGACCGAGTTCGAGGACAAGATCGCCGGCATGCTGGGCGGGCACGTTTCCGAGGAGATCGTGTTCGGCGACACCACGACCGGGGCCAGCAACGACATCGAGAAGGCCACCAACCTCGCCCGGGCGATGGTCACCCAGTACGGCATGAGCGAGGCCCTGGGCCCGTTGGCCTTCGGCAAGAAGGAGGAGATGATCTTCCTCGGCCGCGAGATCAGCGAGCAGCGCAACTACTCCGACGAGATCGCGGCCAAGATCGACGCGGAGGTCCGCGCGATCATCGACCAGGCCTACGCCCGGGCCCGCACCGCCTTGACCGAGCACCGCGCCGTCCTCGACCGCCTGGCCGAGCTGCTGGTCGAGAAGGAAACGATCGAGGCTGCCGAGTTCGAGGCCCTGTGGGACGGCGTCTTGCCGCCCCGCGACTTGGGCGGCCCAAAGCCGGCCGACGTCGCGGCGGGGGACGACGTTCCTGAACCAGCCGGCGGGGACGCCAAGCCCACCCCGCGCCGGCGCCGCGGGCCGGCGCCCCAGCCCGCCTGATCCCCTCCGTCCCGGGACGGGACGGCGCTAGTCCTATCGGCCCATTCCGAATCCGGAAACGCTGGTCGTATACTCGCGGCTGGTGCGTCCGGGCACCTGCCCGGAGCATGGCAGGACAGCGAGGCCGACCTTCCGCATGATCGACGAATCGCCCCCTCAGCAGGCCGCCGAGGCGGACTGGAAGTTCGAGACCGATGGCGTGGCGCTGGACCCGCGCAGCGCGCTGGAGGTGCTCACCAACCTGAACGAACGCGTGTCCGAGGGCCGGGTCGGCGACCTCCAACCGGTGGCCACCGGGTTCGTCCCGTTCGACAAGGCAATCGGAGGTGGGCTGCGATCCGGTGAGCTGATGCTCATCGGCGGCGCTCAGGGGTCAGGCAAGACGACCCTCGCCCTCCAGATGGCCCGCAACATGGCCGCCTCCGGCCAGGCCACCGTCCTGTACGTGTGCTTCGAGCACGAGGAGGACTACCTCGTCCAGCGCATGATCGCCATGGAATCGGCCCTTTCGACGCTGCCCAAGAAGACCGGGGCGGTGAAGATCCAGGATGTGCGCCAGGAGGTGCTCTCCACCTTCGAGGCCGCCGCCGAGGCCGGGCAGGTCGCCAAGCTGGGAGCGAACCCAAGGCTCCGGCCGAGCCTGGAGCGCATCGCCCGCTACGGCAACTCGATGTACCTCATGCGCGGCACCGCCACGGCGAGCACGATCGACAACCTGCGCGCGCTGGTGGATACCAAGCGGGGCGATGACGAGCGGCGACTCGTCCTGTTCGTCGACTACCTCCAGAAGGTGCCAGTCATTCCCGAGCCGGCCGACGAGACCGAGAAGGTGACGCGGGTGGTAAACGGGCTGAAGGACATTGCGCTGGCCAGCGAGATCGGCGTGGTCGCGATCGTGGCCGCTGACCGGGAGGGCCTGAAGGCGAAGCGCCTGCGGAACCACCATCTCCGCGGCAGCAGCGCGATCAACTACGAGGCCGACATCATCCTGATCCTGAATGACAAGTACAACATCGTGGCCAAGGTGAACATCGAGTTCAACCCCTACCAGGCCCAGCGCTACCGCGACTGGGTGGTGGCTACGGTCGAGAAGAACCGCGGTGGCCAGGACAACATCGACCTGGAGTGGCAGAAGCTCTTCCAGTACTCCTGCTTCGATCCGAACGGTCGGATCACGGCGGAGAAGCTGATCGAAGAGCGCCTCTACACCGAGTAAGGCGCC
>DATFEC010000203.1:0-4115 GCA_035251655.1 Candidatus Limnocylindria bacterium
GAACGAGGATCACGCCTGCATAGGCGGCGCCGAGCAGGGTGATGCCCCACTCCGGGCGGTTCACCGCCCAGATGATCGCCCGGTCGCCCTTGCGCAACCCCCGGTCGTGGAGGACGCGCGCGACCCTCGGCACGATGCGGCCGAGGTCGCGGAAGCGGGTGATGCGGGTCCGGAACCCGGGCTTGATCAGCAGGAACGGCTTGCGGTCGTAGCGACGGACCGCATCCTGCATCAGCTCGAAGACGGTCTCCACGGTGGCTCCTCAGGTCCGGGCGGCGGACTGGCGCGCGAGCTCGGCCAGGGCATCGGAGGCGCCGTCTCGCATGGGCCGGAAGTGGCTGAACACGATCATATCCACGTCCAGGCCAGCCAGGCGCCTGACCGATGCACGAGCCAGGGCATGGTCGTGGCTGAAGATCGGGCTCGCGAAGGCGAGCTTCCCGCGCCGGACCTGCAGGACGTCGCCGGTGAACAGGATCCGTAGCCCCCGGGCGAACAGGCAGACGCTGCCCGGCGTGTGGCCCGGCGTGTGGATGACGTCGAGGCCGCCAAGGACCGGGAGAACGTCCCCGTCGTTGAGCGCGACCGCCGTTCCCGGATGCGGTGTCATCGCCTGCAGGAGCCGGCCGCGCACGCTCTCCCCGGGGGGCGCGGCCAGCGCCTTCCGGACCGTGAGGCCAACTCCCTCCAGGTCGGTCGGATGGATGTAGATCTCCGCCCCCGCCGCATCCGCGATCTCCCGGGCGCCGCCGACATGATCCGGATGACCATGGGTGCACACGATGCGATCGAGGTCGTCCATCACGCGACCGATCCTGCCGAGGTACCGATCCAACGCCGGCTTTGACCCGGCGAGGCCGGCGTCGATCAGCGTCAGCCGGTCCTCGGTCAGCAGGAACCCGCTCGCACCCCGCAGCTGGACAGCGTGGACATGGGGGGCGATCTCCATCGGTCCGACGATTGTAGGGGTCGTGCCGGCGCGGTCCCGGACGCGGCGATGCCCCGACGGATGGCGGTGCCAGGCGGAACCGCGGAAATCGGCCCCGCGGTTGACCCTGTTGGGTGCCACGTCTAGGGTGGCGAGCATGAACCATCGATCGCGCCGCCTGCTTCTCATGCTGGTTGCCCTGGCCACACTCCTCGTGGCACCTGCCGGAACGCTGGCCCGGAAGCCGGCCGACAGCGGCGCCACGGCGGACGCGTGGGTGTTCCTGCCCAACCCGGTCGCCTCCAGCGGAAACCAGGCCTTGCTCGACAACAAGGACGCGGACTCTGCCGCGCTTGACGACGAGCTGGTGGCCGTGGTCCTCACCAACCTCGATGGCACCGGCTACCTGACCGGTGACTGGGCGAACGTGCGCAGCAGCACCGGCCCGCTGGCGTTCGAGACCGACGAGTCGTTCCTCTACACCCGGAACGACGACCGCTTCGAGCAGGTGATGGCCTACTACTGGGTCACCGAGGCGCAGCTCTACCTCCAGTCCCTCGGTTTCGGCAGCACGCTGCGACCGATCAACATGGAGTCGCAGGACGTGCGGATCAACACCTGGGGCGCCGACAACAGCTACAGCTGGGACAAGCACGACCTCCTCCGCTTCGGCAAGGGTGGGGTCGACGACGCGGAGGACGCCGACGTCATCCTCCACGAGTACGGCCACGCGATTCACGACAGCCAGGTGGCTGGATTCGGGGTGGGCTCCGAAGCCGGCGCGATCGGTGAGGGATTCGGGGACTACTGGGCGGTGACCGTCAGCCTCGTCGTGGCCGGCATGCCAGTCGCCCCCGCGGCCTGCGTCGCGGACTGGGATGCGATCTCGTACACCTCGACCACGCCGCACTGCCTGCGCCGGGTCGATACCAACCTCAAGTACGGCGATCTCGACGGGCGGGTCCACCACGACGGCCAGGTGTGGTCGCGAGCCCTGTGGGACATCAGGAACGCGCTCGGCTCTACCGCCGCCGACCGGATCATCCTGGAGGCCCAGTTCGACTTCGCGGCCGACACGACGATGGCGGACGCCGCCCTTGCCACCGTCGCCGCGGCGAACACCCTCTACGGTGCCGGGGCCGCCGCTGCGGTCCAGGCCGCGTTCGAGGGCCGTGACATCCTCTAGGCGCTCCGCCTAGGTGCTCGCCACCAACCTTCGATAGGAATCCAGGCGAGCGGCGCTGATGGCCCCTGTCTTGGCGGCCGCGTTGATCGCGCAGTCAGGCTCGGGGCCGTGGCTGCAGTCCGCGAAGCGGCAGGCCCCGAGGTACGGCCGCAGGTCCGGGTAGCACCACGCCAGCTCCTCGGTGGGGATGTCCCATAGACCGATCTGGCGCAGGCCGGGGGAGTCGACGACGTACCCGCCGCCCGGCCCATCGACGGGGAGCAGCTCGGAGAGGGTCGTCGTATGACGACCCTTGTGGAGGACGCCGCTGACCTCCCCGGTCGCGAGGTGGAGCCCTGGCTGGACGGCGTTGAGCAGGGTGCTCTTGCCCACGCCCGAGGGGCCGGTGAGAAGGCTGATCCGCCCCGCGAGGCGCTCGCGGAGGGTATCCACGCCTTCGCCGGTGTATGCGCTGGCGTACAGCACCTGGTAGCCAACGCTCTCGTACAGGTCAAACGTGGCGCGCGCCACGTCCATTCCGCAGAGGTCGATCTTGTTGGCCACCACGACCGCTTCCACCTCGTTGTGCTCGGCGATGACCAGGAAGCGGTCGATCATGCGCACGTGGGGGACGGGGTCGGCGCAGGCGAAGACGACGAGCAGCTGGTCGAGGTTGGCCACCAGCAAGTCCTCTTTCCACGTCCCGCGGTTGCCCGGCTGGCGACGCGAGAAGCGGCTGCGCCTCGGGGCGACGGCTTCGATGACGCCCTGGCCAAGGCCGGTCGCTTCGCCGTTGGCCCCGTCATCCGCGCCGCCCCCGAGCGGTGTCAGCGTCACCTCGTCGCCGGGAACGACGAGATCCTCCGACTGGCGCTCACGTTTCAGCCGGCCGCGGAGCTGGCACTCGTGCGTGCCGGATTCTGTTGTCACGGTGTAGAACCCGCCGCGCGACCGCAGCACGGTTCCGCTGAGAGTAGGTACAGGCAAGGGAGCAACTCCAGTGTGGGGAGAGGAGTCCACGTCAGGAGCGCGCCCGTGCGCGGGGAGCGGCCGTCGGCCGGAAATCAGGCCTGGAATGGCGCTCCGGGCAGGCGTGGGCGCGATCGGTGGACAACGGGCGTCGTCATCGGTGCGTCTCCTTTCGCCTGCGGGTGATGTGCTGGTCGGACGGTATCGGGCAGCCCGGGTGCTGTCAACGCGGGCTGCCCGCCGTTTGAATGACCGATATCGGTCCAGACTCGGTCAGGCCGTCGGCTCGGCCCCCATGCCAAAGGCAGCCTTCACCTCGTCGGTGTTCAGGTACCAAAGGATCAGCGCTGGCATCAGCGCCTGCACCAGGCCCGCGCCCGATCCGGCGTACGCCACCATCAGGAAGAAGGCGTTCACCAGGGCAAAGACCGCGACGATGGCCGCGAACATCCATGCCCATGACTGGAGGGCCCACAGGCCGAGGCCGGCGAAGATCCAGGCCACGCCGACGACCAGGGCCAGGATGCCCCAGATGCCGACGTTGTCGTATGCCGGCAGGTCGCCGACGATGTCGCCGAGCTCGACCCCAATCGCGCGCAGGCCAACAACGATCCACACGAAGCCGGCGGCCACGGCGAAGAAGCCGAGGACCGATATCAAGATGGGCGGGTTCCTCATGAATCCAACTACCTCACGAACCACGTTCGACGCGGGGCTGCGCAGTGGTGTCAGCCCGATACGCCAGAATACGGCGGGGCGCGACCCGAAGGTGACGATTCGCGCCACTCCCTCCGGTACCGCCCATTGGTTGACCGCCTGGCGAGATCGGAGGATGATGGTCTCATCACCGACTGAAAAAGTCGGATTAGATGACGAACTGGAGATCAATTGGCCCTTCCCACGACCCCCAACCCCGCGCTGAGCCAGGTCCCCGCCGGCTACAAGTACGGCTGGCACGACTCGGAGATGAAGCCCCTGCACGTCATGAAGAAGGGGCTCAATGCCGCGATCGTGGAAGAGATCAGCCGGATCAAGGGTGAGCCGGACTGGATG
>DATFEC010000144.1:0-2598 GCA_035251655.1 Candidatus Limnocylindria bacterium
GGCTCGAGGACCTCGACCTGGTCTCCCCACGAGAGGATCCACGGTCGGATCTCGATGATCCCGGCCACCCGGACCGCCAGCTCGACGCGCCCGTCGGGCAGCTCGGTCAGCACCTGGGAGCGGTGCCAGATCGTCTCGCGGACGCGTCGCGCAACGACGGCGTCGAAGCGCAGCCGGACGTCGACCGGAGGCGTGGTGTCCGACGACCAGATCCCCCACGAGTTGGCGAGGAACTGGTCCGGGTCGAAGTCGTCGGGGATCTCGTATCGGTCCATGGTCAGGATCGCCTGGCGGATGCGCTCGATCTTGTAGGTGCGCATCGCGCCCGCAGTCTCGTCGTGGCCGATGAGGTAGATGCTCCGGCCCGCCGCGAACGGCTCGAGCAGGTAGGGCCGGACCCGGGTCCGCCGCGGCTCGCCCGTGCCAGGCTCGTAGGTGATCTCGACCACCCGGCCCTCCGCCCAGCCGCGGGCGACGCTGTTGAAGATCGCGGTGAACGGCTCGTTCGAGTCCTGTTCGCCGACCGCGAGCATGGTCGCGGTGACGTGGCGGGCGATCGGCTGCGGAAGCTCGGACGCGATCTTTGTGAATGCGCTGATGACCGCCTGGTCCGACTCGTCGGACCACTGGGCGATGAGGCGGGACGCGAGAAAGAGCACGATGCCCTCCGGCACCGTCAGCTGGAGTGGCGGCAGGAAGTACTTTCGCTCGATCCCGTATCGGCCGCGTCCGGCCTGGAAGATCGGGACGGCCAGCTCGTCCTCCAGCGCCCGGAGGTCCCGATAGACGGTCCGCTTGTTCATCCCGGTCAGGCTGGCGATGTCGTCGACCGCCACTCCCTGCTCGCCTCCGCCGCGGCTGTACAGGATGGTGATGACCGACAGCAGGCGGGCCAGCCGGTCATGCTTGCGGCCGGCGCCTTGAGGTTCGGGGTCGAAGCTCAGGTCTTCGGCGTCGTCCAGCCGGTCCAGCGGGTCGTCATCGGTCAGCTCGTCGGTCACCGCCGACAGTCTAGGAGTCGGATGGGCTGGCCGATGGCTCCTCGGTGGCCCCCGAACCGGGACTCGTCGACGGTGCCGGGCTCGGTGTCGGCGGCGGCTCGCCGGGGAGGAGGCCAAGCAGCGCCTGGTTCAGCTCGTCGTTGACTCCGATCATGAGGAACACGAGGTCGTCGGTGGCCCAGGTGTAGACCCGCGTCCCCGTCAGCGTTGCCCCGTCCGACGGCCGTACCCAGACCTCGTGGCCGGCGACGGCGGTCAACTCCCACGGCTCCCGGACGAGCCCGGCGATCCCTACGTACCGGCCCGCGGTGGCCAGGTGTGGCTCGAGGTCGGCGTTCGTCACCGGGTCGCCATCCACGCGCATCGCGTACAGGCTGAGCCGAGGCTGGCGGACGAACGCGATCACCAGGGTCTCGAAGCGAGCCCCGAGCTCGCCGTAGGCCGCCTGACCGATGTCGCCGGGCGTGATCGCGTACTCGGTGAGCGCCGGCTTGGTGACCGCCAGCCCGTTCACCTGATCCGGGATGGCAGCCGACAGGCTGGGGTCGGCCTCGTTCGAGAATCGGGGCGTCGGGAGGGGGGTCGGCGAGGGCGTCGGAGTCGATGTCGGCCGTGCGGAGGTGCTCGGTGAGGGGGTGGGCAACGGTGGTCCGCTGCAGGCTGCCACCGCCGTCACCAGGAGGATGGCCAGCCACGTGCCGCGCCCGCGGAGGACGGTTCGCGGCGCAGCGCGCAGCGGATCGCGGCGTCGGTCACGCATTGGGGCGGCGAGGATAGCATCCGGTCCGGATCGGACCGAAAACGGGGTCAGGCGGCGGTTGTCGTCGTCCGATCCGGGTCGCTGCGCCGCCGCCGCTGCTCGATCGCCGCCGCGCGGTCGCGGGTCTTTGCCGACTTGCCGCGCTGCCGACGAGGCTCCTCCCCGGGAACCACGACCCGGTCGCCGCCGGCCTGCTTGCCGCTGTACAGCGCGCCATCCGCCGCGCCGATGAGCGCGTCCTTGTCGACCCCATGATCGGGGAACAGGGCGACGCCCACGGTGATCGTGACCGGCGCGGCGGCGCGCTCGAGCGAAACGGCGGCGACCAGGCGCCGCGCCCGTTCGGCGACGCGCCGCGCGGCCGGCAGGTCGACCCCGGACAGCATGACCGTGAACTCGTCACCGCCGTACCGGTAGACGCGGTCGTCGCTGCGCGTGGCGGCGTACAGCGCCTCACCCACCGCATGCAGCAGGGCGTCACCGGCCGGGTGGCCGAACCGGTCGTTATAGGCCTTGAACCGATCGAGGTCCATCATCAGCAGGCCGAGCTGACCCGCCTCCGGCGGCGCGATGGCCACCACCTCGAGGGCCGCCGCCAGGTCGCGCTGGAAGGCGCCGTGGTTGCCGAGCCCGGTCAGTGCGTCGGTCTCGGCCCGCATGCTCATGGCGTGGTGCTCGTCCGCGTTGCGGAGCGCCACCGCGGCCTGCGCGGCGAACAGCTGGACCAGCTCGAAATCGGTTTCGCTGAAGTAGACCTCCTCGCCGCCGACCCGGCTCACGTTCATCGACCCGGTGACCTGGCCATCGCTGATCAGGGGGACCACGATCAGCGCTTCC
>DATFEC010000234.1:0-7876 GCA_035251655.1 Candidatus Limnocylindria bacterium
CAGCGTTTGTCCTGAGCCAGGATCAAACTCTCCGAACAAAAAACCAGTGGTCTCGCCTTGCGGCTGCTCCACCGGTTCAAAGGTCCAGACGTTTGTCCCGCTGACTCGTGTGGGTTCCTGTCACTCTTCAGCTGATAAGACGACGCCACCGATTGGATCGGCTTCGCTCGATTCGAGGCCTCCTTGGGAGTAACCCCGGTGTCCACGCTGCACGGCACCTTGCCGCCGTTCATGGGCCACCTGCCGGTGGTCGACCGGCGCGACGTCTGAGTCTACGGGGGAGCCACGAGTGTGTCAACCGTGAGCCGATAGAGGGGGATCGCGGTGGCAATCCCCTTCAGGGAGACGTCTCCCATCGGCTCGACCAGATGAGGACCGGCGAGTCGCTCCCACGTGGAGCCGTCCAGCAGGATCTCCCCGCCGGCCGCCGCCGCGGACATGCGGGAAGCCAGGTTCACCGTCCGCCCGTAGTAGTCGCCGTCGCGCTCCACGAGAGGGCCGGTGGCGATCCCCACGTGCAACTGCGGCAGGCCCGCGTCAGCCGCCATCCTGCAGAGGAGGAGGGCCCCATCGAGGGCCGAGTTCGCGTCGGGGAAGACGAGCATGACACCATCCCCAAGCTCCTTCACCAATCGACCGGCGGACGTAGAGGCGGCCTGGATGGCGACCTCAGTGAGGCGGGCAGCCTCGGTCGCCGCCCAGGCGTCCCCGACCTCCTCGGTGAGGCGGGTGAATCCCGACAAATCGGCGAAGACCACCGCCTGAGGGACCTCGGGCATGGCGGGGCGGAGGCCGCGAGCTTCGAGTGACCCCTCCATGGATTCGATGTTCAGCGCGTTGAGCGCGCGCTCCATGTTCCGGTCGATCAACCATGCCGCCGCGGGGTGGATCATTTCGGCCACGCGGGCACCGGGTTCGATGACCCGCTCGATGAGCTCTTCGAGTGCCATGTCGACCGTATCGGGCGGGGGGACGCCAATCGTCTCGGAAAACAGGCCGACCCATCCGTCCACCATCCGACGCATGGACTCGCCCGCCAGACGGGCGGCGCGGTACATCGAGCTCGGCCAGCCGCGGCTGTTGCGCCAGGCCGTCACGAAGCCACGCACAAGTCGCTCGTCCGCGACCGACAGCTCGTGGGTCTCGTCGGGCTGGGCCAGGCCGAGGGCGAGGTACAGTTGGCGGACAATCCCCGGCAGCTCCAGCGCCTCTTCGAGCTGGGCGACCGTCACGCCGGCGCGCGGACTGGGCTCGGGGTAGATGCGCTCGACATTCGCAAAGCTCATCCGTCGTTCGAGGATCGCCTGCTCGAGGAGCTCGAGCCCGATGCCCCCAGCTTCGTACGCTCCCACGATCTGGACACGCTGGACGTCGGCTGCGGTAAACGTCCCATCCGCGGCCGGGTGCAGGATGCCGACCTTGACGAGACGGTCGATCCGGTCGGTGCCGACGCCCGCCTCGCGTGCCAGGTCCGCAGGATCCAACCGCTCCACGGCGGTCGTCAGACCTCGACGTACGACGCTGGTGCCACGCCGCGCACGCCGGGTCGGACGCGGAAGAGCGCCCCCGCGAGGGGCTCCGCCGCGCGCTCGCGTTTCGACAGGCCCTCCGTCGCCGAGGTGACGTACAGCTCGTCGAGGCCGGCGCCGCCGAACGCGCAGCTCGTTGGCAGGCTGACCGGGAGGCTGATGGCCCGGTCCAGGCGACCGTCGAAGTACCGATGGACGGCCGAGCCGCGCCACAGCGCGACCCACAGGCCACCCTCGTCGTCGATGGTCATGCCGTCCGGCCACCCCTTCTCGGGCGGGACATGGACCAGCGGTCGTCGATCGCCGAGCTCCCCGGTGGAGACGTCGAATGCAAAGGCATCGATCCGATGGGTCGCTGAGTCAATGAAGTACATCGTGCGCGTGTCTGGGCTCCACGCCATCCCGTTCGAGATCGTCACGCCCTGGAGGACGCGCGTCGAGCGGCCATCCGGGCCAAGGCGATACAGGGCGCCCGCCCCGGGCGACTCGTCGTAGGCCATCGTGCCCGCCCAGAATCGGCCGGCCGAGTCGCACTTCCCGTCGTTGAATCGTATTTCGGGCCCGGCCTCGGGTACTCGGGCGATCAGCTCGGGCGGCCCGACCCCGATCACCCAGAAGCCGTCCTGGAGCGCGGCCACATAGCCGCCGGCCGCGCGCGGGACGACCGCACCGATGTCGAGCGGCACGCTGAACACCTCGTCGCTGCCCGTGCGCACGTCGGTGAGATGCACTTGTCTGGCGAGGACGTCGACCCAGACGAGGCGCCGCGATCGGGAATCCCAGACGGGACACTCACCGAGCCGCGCACCTGGCGCGACGACGACCTCGGGACGATCGCCGGAGCGGGCCACCATCGGTCGTGCGCCGATCAGTGGATGATCTGGGCCATCTCCTTTTCGGAGACCTGTTCGGGCGGCTTCCCGATGATGATCATGGCCAAGACCTCGTCCTTGGTGACCTTGTCCTTGTCCACGGTGCCGACCAGATCACCGGTGTGCATCACGCTGATCCGGTCGGCGAGATCGAAGACGTCGTGGATGTCGTGGCTGATGAGGAAAATCCCGATCCCCTGTGCCTTCAGCTGGCTGACGAGGTCGCGGACCTGCTCTGTCTCAGCGGGACCGAGGGCTGCCGTTGGCTCATCCATGATGAGGATCCGGGCGTTGAAGTGGACCGCGCGAGCGATGGCCACCGACTGCCGCTGGCCGCCGGACAGGGACGCAACTGGGACCTTGAAATTCTTGAATTTCGGGTTCAGCCGACCCATCACTTCGCGGGTCGCCGACTCCATGGCGTCGTCGTCGAGCGAGCCGAGCCGCGTCGTCAGCTCCCGGCCGAGGAACAGGTTGGCCGCGGCATCGACGTTGTCGGCGAGGGCCAACGTCTGGTAGATCGTCTCGATTCCGAGGTTCCGCGCGTCCTGGGGGCTGGAGATCGAGACCTTCTCGCCGTCGATGTAGATCTCGCCCTCGTCGGGCGGATGCGCGCCGGACAGCGCACGGATCAGGGTGGACTTCCCGGCGCCGTTCCCGCCGACAAGCCCGACGACTTCCCCCGCATGAAGGTCGACACTGACGTCATCCACCGCGTGCACGCCGCCGAAGGAGACGCGAATGTTCCGCATCTCGACGAGCGGACGCGATCGGTTGGTCGCAGTCTTCATCGGTTCGGTGGCGGTCATCGCATGTCCCTCGCTACACCCGGCGTCGTCGAAGCCACGAGTCGAAGCCGACCGCGACGATCAGGACGACCCCCGCGACCATATCCTGCTGCGCGTTGTCGACCCCGATCAGGGTCATGCCCGTCGACAGCGACTGCATGATGACCGCTCCCAGCACGCCGCCTGCAATCGTTCCGATCCCTCCGGCCAGCGAGGTCCCGCCGATGACAGCCGCTGCGATGACTTGGAGCTCGGCCCCGGTTCCCAGGGCCAACGTCGAGGCGTTGAGCCGCGCCGTGATGATGACCGCGGCAATGGAGGACAGCGCTCCCATCAGGATGAACGTCTTCATGATCGTCCGCCGCGTGTTGATGCCGGCCAGGACCGCCGCCTCGGGATTGCCGCCGATGGAGTACACGTAGCGGCCGAACCGGCGCCGCTTCGCGATGAACGTCATGAGGACGGCAATACCGATCGCGATGAGGACCGGGTACGCGATGCCGGTGGGGATGATGAGCCCGCCCGGCGGAATCGGGATCCCGTTCTCGATGGCGTACTCCTCCGCGAGGTTTGGAGGCCACGGGTAGGCATTCGCGATCCAGACGGCAACGGCGACGAGGAGGCTCCCGATGATGCCGATCGTCACGTCGGCCCAGACGGGGCGCACCGGGAAGCCGTACCGGCGCCGACGGCGTCGGTTCAGGACCAGACCGATGGCAAAAGCGACGATCGCGATTCCAGCGACGACCCAGCTCAGCGTCGCGCCGAGCGCGCCTTGCGGCCCACCGCCGAGGAGCTGGTAGGTCGGATCGAGCGGGGCGATCGTCCGTCCACTGGCGAGGGCGAAAGCGGCTCCGCGCCAGATGAGAAGGCCGCCGAGGGTCACGACGAAGGAGGGGACACCGATGAACGCGATGACGAACCCATGGAGCCCGCCGATCAGAGCGCCGACACAGATGCCAAGGACGACGACGACGATCCAGGTGCCAGGCGCATTCAGGGGGAGGCCGAGGATGTCGGGAATCCACTCCGCCTGGAGCAGCCCCACGATCATGGCCGTGAACCCCAAGATCGATCCAATCGACAGGTCGATATTCCGCGAGACGATGATCAGGACCATGCCGGTCGTCATGACGGCGACTGCCGAGGACTGGACGGAAAGGTTCCAGAGATTTCGCGGGGTCAGGAACCGGCCGTCAGACAGGAAATTGAAGGCGATCCACAGGACAGCCAGCGCAACCACCATGCCCACCAGCCGCACATCCACGCCCAGGGTGGACAGGAGCGAGGTTCGCACGGGCTCGCCTCGCGGCTCGCTCGCGAGGGGCGCCTCGATCGGTTCGGCCTGCGTCGTCACGGCGTCTCCATCGGCAGACGGCGACTGGAAATGAGGAGCGCCCCGCCCCTGAGGGCGGGGCGCTCTGTTACCCGACTATCGGTCCGTTACGGGCACTCGTCGACCGTTCCGGACGGGACGTCCGCGCAGAGCTCCTCCTCGGTCAGCCAGTCGAGGTCGAGGGCAGCCTGGAGGTTGTCCCGCGTGATCGGCAGCGGGTCGAGGAGCACGGCGTACCCCTCAATACCACCGACCGTCGTGCTCTCGACGGCACCCTCCACGGCGGAGATGTCCGGGTTCTCGCAGAGCTGAAGCGCAGCCTCGCCGGCGGCCATGCCGAGCTCGGTCGCATCCTTCAGGACGCTGACGACCTGCGTGCCGAGCGCGACGCGGTTAATGGCGGCCTTATCGCCATCCTGGCCACCGACGGCGACTTCACCATCGAGGCCCTGAGCCGCAAGCGCCGCGATCACACCGCCCGCCATCCCGTCGTTCTGCGCGAGAACGGCCTGGATGTCGTTGTCGTTGGCGGTCAGGATCGTCTCCATGTTGTCCTGGGCGTTGTCAGGAAGCCACTCGTCGGTGTACACCTCGGCCCCCTCCGGGATGGTGATGTCACCGGCCTCGATCAGCGGAGCGAGGACCTCCTCAAAGCCCTGGCGCAGGAACAAGGGGTTGGTCTGGCCTTCCTGGCCCTTGATGATCGCGTAGTTGCCGGTCGGCTGGGCCTCGGTCACCGCTTCAGCGATCATCCGGCCGACGCCGACGTTGTCGTGGGTCATGAACAGCGCGTCGGCGCTCTCGAGCTCGCGGTCGTAGGCAATGATCGGGATTCCGGCGTCGACCGCCGCTTCGACCGACTGCAGGCTCGACTCGGGCTCCGCGGAGTTCAGGATGAGCACGTCGATGCCGGCATCGAGCAGAGCCTCGACGTTCGACGCCTGGGTCTCCGCCGAGTTTGCGGCGTCGTTGTCGGTCAATGTGGCGCCGCCCGCTTCGAGGGCTGCCTCGAGGCCGGGCAGATCACGGAGCCCGTAGCGCTCCTCCTGGAAGGTCGCCCAGGCCATGCCGACGTGGCAGTCGCCGGCTGCCCCGCTGCCGTCCCCGCCGCCCGAAGGGCCGCAGGCAGCCAAGATGATGGCCATGACCGCAAGGGCAGCGGTCGTCCTTCGAATCGACACAGGACCTCTCCTCCTCATGTGCGATCAACCGCGCAGAGGGCGGGATCGACGTATCCGGCACTGTAGCGGATTGGCCCGGGATCGCCAACATGGATTTGGCGGCCGGATGGTGAGACTTGCCTAGCCGAGGACCGCTTGATAGAGGGCACGCTGACGCGCACGGGCGGCGCGATACCGGCTCGTGCGCTCGGGGTCGGCCCGGACCATCCGGGCGCGCGGTGATGGAGCTGGGGCCGCGGCGTCGACGACCCCGGATCCACGCAGCGCCAGCAGGGCGGCGCCGTGCCGCGACGCCTCGAACCTCGGGGCGGCGGCGATGTCGCGGCCCAGGGAGTCAGCCAGCACCTGGGCGAGGAGCGGCGAACGAGCCAGCGCTCCGCCTGATGCGATGACGGCAGGAGCCTCGCCCAGGACGTTGGCCAACCGGTCGTCGACCGCGGCGAAGCCGAAGGCGATCGACTCGACGAGCGCCCGATACATGGCAGCGGGATCCGTTTCCGCGTGGAGTCCCGCCAGGGTTGCTCGGGCGTCGTCGTGGTAACCCAGGCTGCGCTCACCAAAGGGGTACGGCAGCATCGTGAGCCCATGACCGTCTGGTGCGATCTTGGCGGCACCTCGCTCCAGCGACCGGCGCGAGCGGCCCAGCAGGCGGCTTGCCCATTCGAGGACTCCGCCCCCTTCGCTCAGCTGCCCGCCTACCACCGACCCCGGGCCGAGTCGATACGCGAACAGGCCCGCCGGAATCGAAGGCGCGGGATCCGCGATGAAGGCGCGGAGGGCTCCGGAGGTGCCGACGGTGAGCGCCGCTCTGCCGGGGGCGGTCGCGCCCACGCCCACATTGGCGCAGCTCCCGTCACCCCACGGCGCGAACCAGGACAGGTGCGCCAGCTGCGGCCATCGCCGAGCCGCTGCCGCCGAAAGTGGGCCAATCGGTTCCTCATCGGCAACGATCGGCGAAAGGTCTTTCGGGTCGACCGCAAGATGGTCGAGGAGCGTGGACGACCAGTTTCCCTGCGCCCGGTCGAGCAGACCCGTGCCGGACGCCATCGACCGGCTCATGGTCGCGCGTCCAGTCAGGGCCTCGACCAGCAGGTCGGGAAATCCGGCCCATCGCCGGATCCGCGGCTGCTCCTGACGGAGCCGCAGCACGCGAGCAGGCCAGTAACTGGCGTGGATCGGAACCCCCGAGACCCGATGGGCCCGTGCAGGATCGAGCTGCGCTCGGAGGGCGGCCGCTTCAGAGGTGCTCGTCCTATCCGCCCATGAGAGGACCGGCGTCACCGGTCGGCCCGCTGCGTCCAGTCCGGCGATGCTGTGCAGGAAGCAGGAGATGCCCCCTGCGACCACCTCGGGGACAAGGGGCTTCGCGGCCGCGGCGATCTGGTCGAGCACCTGGCCCACGACGTCGAGGAGCGCCTCATGTGAGAGCCGGACCGACTGATCCACGCCAAGGTTCCAGGCGTACGGAACCCGCACAGCGGTCCCGTTGACCGTCCGGCCGCGACGATCGTGGATCGCAGCCCGGACCGAAGATGAACCGATGTCGATGGCCAGCACCAGCGGCGGGGCGGCACGACGGGCGGCTGTCACTCCCCGCACACCGGCGTCACGAACGGTCGATCTGTCGCCGGCCCTGGAGGGAGCGGATGAGGGTCACGTCATCGGCGTACTCGAGATCCCCGCCAACCGGCACGCCGCGGGCGATGCGGGTCACGGCGGGGACCGAGGAGCCGAGCAGGTCTGCGAGGTACATCGCGGTCGCCTCTCCCTCGAGAGTCGGGTTGGTGGCGAGGATGACCTCTTCCAGCCCGCCGTTCTGGGCCCGCGCGACGAGCTCGCGTGCCCGGATCCGTTCCGGACCGATGCCGTCCATCGGGCTGATCGCTCCATGCAGGACGTGGTAGCGGCCGCGGAACTCGCGGGTCCGCTCGATGGCCAGCACGTCGAGTGGCTCCTCCACCACGCAGATCCGCGTCGCATCCCGTTGCGGGTCCGCGCAGATGACACAGGGATCGACCCCGACCTCGGTGATGTTCCAGCAGGTCGAGCAGTAGGCCACCTGCTCCTTGACCGCGATCAGCGCCTCGGCCAGCGCCCGCGCCTCATCGGTTGGGCTGCGCAGGACGTGGTACGTCAGCCGCTGGGCGGTCTTTGGCCCGACGCCCGGGAG
>DATFEC010000236.1:0-2162 GCA_035251655.1 Candidatus Limnocylindria bacterium
CGGCTACGTGCGCCAGCTGGGATCGGGGATCTACAGCCTCCTGCCGCTCGGGTTCGCGGTCAGCAAGAAGGTCGAGCAGGTCATCCGGGAGGAGATGAACGCGATCGGCGGGCAGGAGATGGAGATGCCGGTCGTCCAGCCCGCGGACCTGTGGAAGGAGAGCGGCCGCTACGCGAAGATCGGCCCCGAGCTGGTCCGCTTCAAGGACCGCGGCGGGCGGGACATGGTCCTGGCCATGACCCACGAGGAGGTCGTCACCGACCTCGTCCGTGACTTCGTGAACTCCTACCGGCAACTCCCGGCCATCGTCTACCACTTCCAGACGAAGTTCCGTGACGAGCCGCGCGCTCGCGGCGGCCTGATCCGGGTCCGCGAGTTCGTCATGAAGGACAGCTACACCCTGGATGCGGACGAGGAGGGGCTCGACCACGGCTACGAGCTCCACCGGGGCGCGTACACCCGGATCTTCGACCGCCTCGGCCTGGAGACGGTGGTGGTCGGGGCCGATGTCGGGATCATGGGCGGCACTGGTGCCGACGAGTTCATGGTGATCAACGACAACGGCGAGGACACGCTCGTCCTGTGCGACAACTGCGGGTATGCCGCCAACCAGCAGATCGCGGTCGTGGGCCATCCTGACCCCCCCTCCGAGGACCCCAGGCCGACCGGGGAGGTCGCCACGCCGGGCACCGATACGATCGCGTCGTTGGCCGCGCAGCTGGGGGTCGGCACCGACCGAACGGCGAAGGCCACGTTCTTCATGACCGCCGACGGCCGCCTGATCACCGCGGTCGTCCGGGGCGACTTCGAAGTGAACGAGACCAAGCTGGCGAACGCGGTGAAGGCCGTCGGCGGGCTGCGGCCCGCCCACGGTGACGAGATCAAGGCGGCGGGGATGGAACCCGGCTACGCGTCCCCGATCGGCGCCCACGACACGGTGATCGTCCTCGACGACCTGGCCGCCCGATCACCGAACCTGGTGGCCGGCGCGAACCGGCACGGGTACCACCTGCTCAACGTGAATCACGAGCGAGATTTCACCGCTGACCTGGTCGTGGACATCCGGAGCGCCCGTGACGGCGACCCCTGCCCTCGGTGCGGGACGCCGGTCGTCCTCCGGCACGGGATCGAGGTCGGCAACATCTTCAAGCTGGGGACCGACTTCACCGAGGCCCTCGGCGCCACCTACCTGGCGGAGGACGGAAGCCGGCGGCTGGTGGTGATGGGCAGCTATGGGATCGGCCTGGGTCGAGCGGTGGCCTGCATCGTGGAGGAGCATCACGACGACAAGGGGATCGTCTGGCCCCCGGCCGTCGCACCCTACGCCGCTCACCTGGTCGCGCTCGGCGCCGCGAAGGACCCGGCGGTGGCGGAAGCCGCCGAGGATCTCTACCAGCGCCTGACCGATGCCGGAGTTGATGTGCTGTACGACGATCGCGACGAGTCTCCCGGCGTGAAACTGACCGATGCCGAGCTGCTCGGGATGCCGACGATCGTCACCATCTCGACCCGCTCATTGGCCGGCGGCGGGGCGGAGGTGACCAACCGGGCCACCGGCGAACGATCGGTTCGACCGATTGCCGAGGTGGAGGCCGAGCTCCGGGCCTGAGAGGAGATCCGTCGGGCGGCTATTCGGTCTCCGTCGACTGAAGCCCCGCCCGGAACCTCCGCGCCGCCAGCAGGCCCAGCACCGCGGCCAATCCTGCGAGGAAGACGAACCAAGGCGCGAATGGGTAGCTCGATCCCTGTTCCGGGATGAACGAGACCAGCAGCCAGACCACGACACCAACGCCCACCAGCGCGACGAGCACGCTCAGGACCAGCCCGACCCAGCGGGCCCACGACTGATCCGCCAACAGCCCGATGAGCGCGATCAGTCCCAGCGGGAAGGAGAGGATCGCCAGGACGAGGCCCCAGCCCTTCTCGCCTCCGGTGATCGGTGCGGTGTTCGGATAGCTCATCGGTGCCTCCGTGCCTTTCGCGCAGCCTACAGGGCGCGCAGCTGGGGAAACACCTCCGCTGCGACCCAATCGAGGCGGCTGGTGTCGTGGACCCCGCGAACGCTGAAGATGACGTGCTGGGCCCCGGCCTCGGCGAGCGCTCCCCATCGGTCAACGATGGCATCCGCCGAATCGCGCTCGGGGTCGACCGACTTCAGGACG
>DATFEC010000127.1:0-3541 GCA_035251655.1 Candidatus Limnocylindria bacterium
CTGCGCTACACCCCCGGTGGCAAGGCGGTCACCAACCTGCGGGTGGCCGTGAACGACAACCGGAAGGGTCCGGACGGCGAGTGGATCGAGGAGACCCAGTGGTTCCGCGTCGAGCTGTGGGACCAGGCCGCCGAGCGCGCCGCCGAGCGGTTCCGGAAGGGGAACAAGGTATTCGCCGAGGGACAGCTCCGCGTCCGCGAGTACGAGGGCAATGACGGGCAGAAACGCTCATCGGTCGAGATCCGCTTCGCGCGGGTCATCTCGCTCGAGCGCCGCGATCCGGGCGAGGCCTTCGGCATCGGCGACGCGGCCAGCGACGCCCCGCCCGCCGCGGTGCCGCGCGGCGCTCCGGCCTCCGCGACGGCAGGCACCGGCGATCAGGCAGCGACCGAGACCGTCGATCTCGACGACATCCCGTTCTGATGCCACCATCCGCACGGCCCCGTCGCCGAGAGACGGCCGACTACTACCGCGACCGCCGACGGCGCAAGGTCTGCAACTTCTGCGTCGACAAGGTCGAGGCAATCGACTACAAGGAGGTCAACCGCCTGCGCCGATACCTCTCGGAGCGCGCGAAAATCGAGCCGCGTCGAAAGACCGGCACGTGCGCGCGGCACCAGCGGATGCTGACCGTGGCGCTCAAGCGGGCCCGCCACGTCGCGCTGCTGCCCATTGCGCCACAACACGTCCGTCCCTGACCCGTTGACGGTCTGACCTCTCGCGATGGACGCCATCGTCTTCGTTATCGCGCTGGCCGTCATCCTGATCGGCGCGGAGCTCTTCACCAACGGCATCGAGTGGTTCGGCCACCGGCTGAACCTCGGCGAAGGCGCGGTCGGCAGCGTGCTGGCGGCGGTGGCCACCGCCCTACCCGAGACGCTGATCCCGGTGATTGCGATCATCGGGCCGCTGGTGACCGGGCGCGAGCCGACGGCCGGATCGGAGGAGATCGGGGTCGGGGCCATTCTCGGGGCGCCGTTCACGCTGGCGACCCTGGCGATGTTCATCACCGGCCTGGCCGTCCTCGGGTACGCCCGGCGTGGCCGGCGCACGACCGAGATGAGCGTCGATGTCGGGGTGATGACCCAGGACGTGATCTTCTTCCTGGTTGCCTATGCGATTGCGATCGGAGCCGCCTTCCTGCCCGAGGCGTGGCGATGGGCCGACTACGTGGTCGTCGTCGCCCTAACCCTCATCTACGTGATCTATGTCCGTGCTCATTTCCGCCAGGGCGGGAAATCGGAGGACGCCCCGGAGCTCGCGCTCCTGCACGCGATCCGGCTGCCGTGGCTGGGTGGGAGCATTGGTGTCCACGCGCCAGACGATCGGACGCCGGTCGCCCACCACGGCCAGCCTCGCCTATGGGTCATCGTGGCGCAGACGCTGGTGGCGCTGGCCATGATCATTCTCGGTGCCCGAATGTTCATCACCGCGCTGGACGAGATCTCCATCGCGATTGGCTTCGATCCGCGGCTGTTCGCGCTCATCGTGGCGCCCATCGCCACCGAGCTGCCGGAGAAGTTCAACAGTGTCCTGTGGGTTCGCACCCGGAAGGACACCCTGGCCATGGGCAACATCACCGGGGCCATGGTCTTCCAGGCCTGTTTCCCGACCGCGATCGGCATCCTGTTCACGAGCTGGGCATTCACCGCCGAGAACGCCCTTTCCTTCGCCTCCGCCGGCGCGGCAATCCTCGCCACGCTGCTGATCCTCGGACCGATGATGCGCAGCCACCGCTTGCCGGGAGCCGCCTTGCTCATCGGTGGTCCGATCTACGTCATCTACGTCCTCGCGGTCGTGTTCCTTCCGGCCAGCGGTTAGCGCGGCTGATCGACGAGCCGGGCGTATACTCTCGCCGGTGCCGAGACCTCGAACCGCCCACGCGGCCCGGCCAGTGAGGTGAGTGCCATGCTGAAGCAGGAGTCCTCGACTGGCATGCATCCCCCTCCCCGTTCGACGGAGGGCCTGTGGGCGTTCTTTCGGGGCGAGCTTGTCCCGCTGAGCGAAGCCCGGATCAGCGTCACCACCCACGCCTTCAACTACGGCACCGCCGTGTTCGAGGGCGTTCGGGCGTACTGGAACCCGGAGCAGGAGCAGCTGTACGGGCTCGACCTGCTCGCCCATTACCGTCGCTTGCACCGATCGGCGCCGATTCTCCGCCTCGAGCTGCGGCACAGCGCGGAGGAGCTGGTCGACATCACCTGCGAGATGCTCCGCCGGAGCGAGATGCACGAGGACGCCTACATCCGGCCGATCCTCTACAAGTCGACCGAGGCCGTCGGCGTCCGGCTCCACAATCTCGACAGCGACCTCGTGATCTTCACCCTCCCGTTCGGAAAGTACATCGATACCGAGAGCGGCATCCGGGCCATGGTCAGCAGCTGGCGCCGAAACGACGACAACTCGATTCCGGCGCGGGCGAAGATCACCGGCGGCTACGTGAATGGTGCCTTCGCCAAGTCCGAGGCCCAGATGAACGGCTACGACGAGGCGATCATGCTCACCCATGAGGGCCACGTCAGCGAGGGCAGCGCGGAGAACCTGTTCATCGTCCGCGACGGCGTCCTCATCACGCCGGCGGTGAGCGACAACATCCTGGAAGGCATCACCCGACGCCATATCCTCGAGGTGGCCGGCGACCTCGGGATCGGGGTCCTGGAGCGGACCATCGGTCGGACCGAGCTGTACCAGGCCGATGAGCTGTTCCTGTGTGGCACCGGGGCCCAGCTCGCCCCGGTCGTCGAGGTCGACAACCGCCCGATCGGCACCGGAACGCCCGGACCGATCACCCGTCGCCTGCACAAGATCTACTTCGACGCCGTACGAGGCCGGTCCGAGACCTACCGCGGCTGGCTGACGCCGGTCTACTGAGCGCCGCCATGGCGCGGCGAGGGGGCCTGGCCCGGTGACCGCTTCCACGACCTCTGCGCCACTCGCGCGGGTGCAGCTCGCGCGCGACGCGCGCACGACCCTCGCCCTGCCGGCGCTGCTGTTCGTTCTCGGCGTGGCGGCGGCGGGTGCGGCGGTCATGCTGCTCCCCACGGGCGGCCCGATGTTCGCGCTGGGCGGCGCGGGACTGGTCCTCGCGCTGGTCGGCCTAACCCTCGCGGCGCGGGTCCGCTCGCTGCGCCTGGCGGTCGAGCCGGACTACCTCCACCTCACCGGGCTCGGCGTCGACCGCCGATACCACCTCGCGCCGGGGGCACTGTCACGACTCCCGACCGCTGGGCCGAAACAGGTTTCGCTGCGGACCCGCCCGACGTCGCTCGGCTTCGCGGTCGGGCGCGCCACGCTCAGTGGTGGCGAGCGCGTCGAGGTCATCCGGCTCGGGGCGAGCCCCTCGGTCATCCTGGTACCCACCGAGCGAGGGCGGGTCGCGCTCGCCGCCGCGGCCGAGGCAGAGCTGGTCGAGGCGCTGATGGCCGCTGCCCGGACCCGCGCCGCACGCCCGTCTCCGCCCCCACAACCGGCTGCCGGAGCCACCGTCGCATCGCCGGCTGTCACCGCGCCCACCGCAGCCCGGACCGCGACAGCAGTGGCT